>DASZXM010001000.1:0-4691 GCA_035546415.1 Pseudonocardiaceae bacterium | reverse complement strand
AGCGCCGGGCCCCTGCGGGGGCACGGAGGCTGTCTGGAGCGCCGGGCCTGCGCGGGAATGCTGGTTCTATCGGTCGGCCTGTGTCTTGGTCCGGGTCCCGGCCCGTGCCCCGGCGTGCTTCGCGTTCGGCGAACGGTCGACACGCGCGGGGAACAGTTTTCATGTCGACCCGCCGGGGGCGGCCGGCCGTGTCCTTCGCTCCTCCTACCATCCGTCAACCGCCCGTCACCACCCGCCCGCTGCATGCCGTTGCCTCACCCGCCGCTCGCCCACCCACCCCCGACCCCGTCCACATGCTGAAACACCGCACGATTCGCATCACCCGGCCACGACCGTCGTCTCATTTGGGTCGGGAACCGAACGAGGGGTCCGTTCACCCACCCGGGGGTCACGTCGTCCCACCGTCGACACGCTCAGCTCACGTCGGGGTCCTCGCCGCAGCTCGGGCATGTCCAGTACGGTTGGCGCGGTCAACCACGGACGGTCGGCCGGCCAGGGGGCGACGCGGCGGAGCGGTCACGGGGCGGCGTCCGGCGACGGGCAGCACGCCATCCGCGTGATTCTCTGGTCCACATGCACTCGTCCGAGGGACTATGGGTTCGATGGCGGTGGTGACGGCTCCGGAGCCCGGCGCTTGATCTGTCCGCACCGGTAGCGGGACGGAGTATGGACTGGTGAACGCGAAGAAGCTCATCACCTTGGTTGCGGTCGCGTTCGTGCTGTTCTTCCTGATCACCCAGCCACACGAGTCGGCGAACGTGGTCGACAACGTGTTGAACTGGTTGAAGGACGGCGCCCAAGCGATCATCACGTTCGTCAAGACGCTGTTCACGTGACCAGGCAAGGAGTCGGCCCTCGGGGTCTCGGCACCGAGGGCGGACAGTCATGTTCCGAGGATGCTCGTCACTCACCGTGACCATGAGTCCGTGCGGGCCTGCTTCGTTGGACCGTCCGGGTGGAAAGTTGTACATAACACCCAGGTAACGGGGTTGAGCGCCAACTGAGGTCTAGCGGACTGTCGGGGCAACGGAATACGGTGCGCGCATCAACTGATCATCAGCCCGCCGAGGAGGCATGGATGGTCGAGGACCACGGGGTCGACGAGCTGATCCGCCAGTGGACCGTGGAGCGGTCCCAGGATGTTGAGCTCACCGAGGCGAGTCGCCTGGCGTCGGCCTGGTTGGCCGAGTCCGGTGGCACGCCGACCGCACTGCCGGGGATTCCCGGGCAGCGCGGCAAGGGCGGCACGGGCGGTCTGTTCTCGGTGGAGTCGGCCGACCCGGCCTACATCGCCGCGATGCGTGACCGGCTGCCCGGAGTGCCCGAAGATCTGCTCGCCAGCGCCGCCACGTGTTGGCAGCTCGTCGGTGGCATCTCCGAGGCCGAGAAGTGGTGGGACGCCGGCATCAGCCCGCTCGACCAGCGCGCCCTGGACTACCGCGCCGCCGGTCTGAGCCCCGCTGACCTCTCCCGGCACCTCGGCCCGTACACGGTGCTCGAACACCTCCGCCGCGGCAGCTCCCCGGCGTGGTGTGTGGCCCGCCTCCGCCGTCAGCGCAGGGACGGCGTGGCCTAGCAGGCGAACCAGCCCGTGTCCTGCCGTTCGGCGGCTACCGGTGCGTAACTTGCCGGTCGGTCGGTCGTTCAACAGTGCGACCCAGTCGTACGGCAGGACCCGAGGCAGCAACACGTGGCGACGAAGCAGGCCAGTCGGCCCCCGGCGCGCAGCGCGACCCGACGCGGACTGGTCTTCCGGTTGGCGGTCGTCGTGGCCGTGCTCGCCGTCGGCGGTGCCGGTATCTGGTTGCTCACCAAGACCACCGCGCCGAAGCCCAGCCTGACCACGGCCGACATTCCGGCCCTGCAGGTGACCGCTGCCGACGTCGCACCCGGTTCGGCCGTGCCGGTCAGCCTGACCGCTGCCGGTCCGAAACGGTCACGGCAACAGCCCACCTCGCTGGACCAGTGGGCGACGGCCGTGACCGGCGCCACCGGCATCCCCGTGCCCGCGCTGTGGGCGTACGGCAACGCGGAACTCGCCGTGCGCACCACCGACCCGGGCTGCCACCTCACGTGGGCCACCCTGGCCGGCATCGGGCGCGTCGAATCCG
Organism: Pseudonocardiaceae bacterium; assembly: GCA_035546415.1. Classification (GTDB taxonomy): domain Bacteria; phylum Actinomycetota; class Actinomycetes; order Mycobacteriales; family Pseudonocardiaceae; genus DATEPR01. The sequence continues at coordinate 2,580 of DASZXM010001000.1, read as the reverse complement.
ACCACGGCCGGTTCGGTGGGGCGCGCCTGTTGGCCAACGGGCAGGAGTCGAAACCGGTGATCGGCGTGCCGCTGGACGGCACCGGCGGTGTCCGGGCCATCCCCGACTCCGACCACGGCCGCTACGACGGTGACCCGGTGCACGACCGGGCCGTCGGGCCGATGCAGTTCCTGCCCAGCACGTGGGCCGAGTACGGCGCGGACGCCGTCGGGGACGGCCGGCCGGACCCGGAGAACATCAACGACGCCGCCCTCGCCGCCGCCCGCTACCTGTGCGTCGGCGGCCGGGACATGGGCACGCCGAGCGGGTGGTGGTCGGGCCTGATGTCGTACAACGACTCCGACCAGTACGGGCAGAAGGTGTTCGGGCTGGCCGACCGGTACGCGCGGCAGGCGCTGGGCGCGTTGAACGCCACCGCCCACTGACTGCGACGCAGGTCACCACGGCCACGGTGCTAGCGTCGAGTCGTGCAGCGGTTGTTCGCGTCGCGGACGCTGGCCATCATCGGGGTCAGCCTCCTTGCCGTGGTCGGCGGGGCGCTGCTGGCCTGGTGGCAGTGGACGCGGTACGAGTCCGCGAGCGGCACCCTGCAGAACCTCGGTTACGTGCTGCAGTGGCCGCTGTTCGGGGTGTTCCCGGGCTTCATGTTCTGGCGCATCCACAAGACCGCCCGGCGCGAACGGGCATACGACGAGGCAACGGCCGACGCCGTAGAACCGGAACGGGAGCCGCGGCGGCCCGAGCCGACGACCGTCGACCCCAGGCTGATCTACACGCAGAACCGCACCGTCACCTACGTGGCCGAGGAGGACCAGGAGTTGCTCGCCTACAACCGCCGCCTCGCCGAACTCGCCGATCGGGAGCAACGCCATGCCGGCTGACGCCGCCGTCTCAACGGACCAGCGCGCGCAGCGCATCAACGCGGCCCTGGGCCGCTACCGCGTCATCGCCTACACGGTGGGCTGCGGCCTGCTGCTGCTGTGCGTGGCGACCGTGCTGGACTGGGGATTCCACCACCCGCAGATGGCCGAGATCGTCGGCCCGCTGCACGGCTTCCTCTACATGATCTACCTGGCGTTGGGCATCGACCTGGCGCTGAAGTCCCGCTGGTCGGTCGTTGGCACGCTGCTGGTGCTGATCTCGGGCACCATCCCGTTCCTGTCGTTCGTCGCCGAACGCCAGGTCACCCGGCGAGTTCGCGCGGGTCGTTCGCTGTAGCCGGTTCGGTGCGCGGGCCGGTGCGGTGCGACACCGCCTCCTGGAACCGCGGGCACCGCACGATGTCGTCGTGCGTGCACTCCAGGGCGTGGGACAGCAGGTCGTAGGCCTTGTTCAGGCGCCGCAGGCTGCGTTCGACGTCCACCATCTTCGCCTCGACCAGTTCCCGCCACCGGGTCGGGTCGGTGGCCCGCTGCGCCATGATCTGCCGGATCTCGGTGAGCGTGAAACCGGCGTCCTGACACAGCCGCAGCATGCCGACCTGCCACAGCGCGTCCTCGTCGTAGCGCCGCTGCCCGCCCTGCCTGGCCCGTGGCCGCAGCAGCTCCCGGCGCTCCCAGAACCGGATCGTCGACGTCGGCACGCCACTGGCCGCGGACAGCTGCCCGATGGTGAGCACGGGCCGGCACCTCCCTTGACTTGAACCATGGTTCAAGCCTCAGTGTGACCTACGTGACCACGACAGACCAAGCGAACATCGGCGCGCTGTTCGACCCGGCGAACCGGCCCGACCCGTACCCGCTGTTCCACCGGCTGCGCGAGGCGGGGCCGTTCCCGATGCTGGACGGCGCGATCACGGTGATCGGCGGCCACGGCCGGTGCACGGCGATCCTGCGGGACACGACGATGAGCAGCGACCGCAGCCGGACACTGCTGCCACGCCGGTTCGACGGCGAGTCGGCACGCAGGCCGACGTCGTTCCTGTCCATGGACCCACCGGACCACACACGGCTGCGCAGGCTGGTGTCGAAGGCGTTCACGGCGCGGGTCATCGCCGGCCTGGAGCCCAGGATCACCGAGATCGTCGACGGCCTGGTCGACGGCTTCCGGGACAACGGCTCCTTCGACGTGGTCAGTGAACTGGCGTACCCGTTGCCGGTCAAGGTGATCTGCGAACTGCTGGGCGTGCCCGAGTCCGACCACGACCGGTTCACGGGCTGGTCGAAGCTGCTGGTCCGCGGGCTGGACCCGGCGATGGCGCTCACCGACCCGGCCGAGACGGCCGCCGTCCAGGAGGCCGACCGCGAGTTCCAGGCCTACTTCCGCGACCTCATCGCCGTCCGACGTGCCGCGCCCGGCGACGACCTGCTCAGCAACCTGGTGCTGATCGAGGAACAGGGCGACCAGCTCACCGAGGACGAGCTGGTCAGCACCTGCGTCCTACTGCTGGTCGCCGGTCACGAGACGACCGCGAACCTGATCGCCAACGGCGTGCTGGCGTTGCTGCGCCACCCCGACCAGCTCGCCACGCTGCGCGCCGACCCGGCACTGGTCGGCGGCGCCGTCGAGGAGGTGCTGCGCTACGACCCGCCCGTGCAGCTGACCACCCGCGTGGTGCGCCGCCCCACGCCGTTCGGGGAC
>DASZXM010000999.1:0-2433 GCA_035546415.1 Pseudonocardiaceae bacterium | reverse complement strand
TATAAGGAATGAGAGGGTCAACGAAGGAGGCGGGCGTGCACCACGACGACGTCGACCGGCTGCTGCACGGACGGCGCAACTGGGGCCGCTGGGGTGCGGACGACCAGGTCGGGGCGGTCAACCTGATCACCGACCGGAAGCGGGTCGACGCCGCCCGACTGGTCCGCGACGGCCGGACCGTGTCGCTGAGCAGGCCGTTCGACGTTCCGATGCGCACCACGAGTACGCCCCGCGGTACCGGCGGCATCGCCACCGACCACTACGGCATCGACCGGAACGGCGTCGACCACCACGGCGTCGACTACCACGGGACCACCGCGACGCACGTCGACGCGCTGTGCCACGCGTGGGACCGGCAGGGCATGTGGCAGGGCCGGAATCCGGCCGTCGAGGTCACGCCCGGGGGCAGTCGGTGGGCGTCGGTCGAGCACTGGCGGCACGGCATCGTCACCCGTGGCGTGCTGCTGGACGTGCCCGCGTCGCGCGGCGAACCCTACGTCACCCACGACCGGCCGGTGCGCGCCGCCGAACTGGAGCGCATCGCGGCCGAGCACGGCGTCGGCCCGGGTGACGCCGTCGCCGTCTACTCCGGACGCGACCGCTGGGACGCCGAGCACCCGGCGTGGGGCACCGAGCCGGACCGGCCCGGACTGCACGCGGACTGCCTGGCCTTCCTGCGCGACCACGACTGCGCCGTACTGGCCTGGGACATGCTCGACCACACCCCGCACGCGGACGTGCCGTGGGCGGTGCACGGCGCGATCTTCGCCTACGGGGTGGCGGTGGTGGACAACTGCGATCTCGCTCCGCTGGCCGCCGCGTGCGTCGAACTGGGCCGCCACGAGTTCCTGTTCGTGCTGGCACCGCTGGTGGTCCCGGGCGGAACGGGGTCGCCCGCCAACCCGCTGGCGGTGTTCTGAGCGCGCTACGCCTCCAGGGCGGCGATGGCCCGCCGCCCGAGGCTGCCCTGCACGTGCTTGCGCATGACCCGCTCGGCCGTCTTCGCGTCACCGGCGATCACCGCGTCGGCGATCGCGATGTGCTCCTGCCGGACCCGTTCCGAGTCCTGTTCGGAGTCCGGTTTGGACCGCAGGCCGACCAGCCGGTAGCGGTCGGCCTTGTCCCACAGGCCTTCCAGCAGCGACATGAGCAGCGGGTTGTGCGACGCGGTGTAGACGCTGCGGTGGAACTCCCGGTGCACGAGCAGGGTCTGCACGGTCGTCGTGGTCCGCGACAGCGGCTCCAGGTCGCGCAGCGCGGCCCGGATCGCGGTGACGTCGTCGTCGGTCCTGCGGGTGGCGGCGAGCATGGTGGCCAGCGGGTCGAGCCGTTCGCGCACCTCGAACAGGCTGCGCGCCTCGTCGGCGTTCAGGCTGCTGACCCGGGCGTCGCGGTGGGCGTCGATGCTGACCAGGCCCTCGGCGTCCAGCCTGCGCAGTGCCTCGCGCAGCGGTGTCGTGCTCACGCCCAGGTCGGCGGCGAGCTGTTCCTGCGAGATCGACTGGCCCGGGGTGAGCTCACCGGCGAGGATGCGCCGCCGCAGTTCCTCGTAGACGTAGGCGTTCTTGGTGAGGGTTGGCCGCCGTGGCGTGCTCATCGACCTGGGGATTCCTCTCGGCGCACAGGGACTGGCGTGCACATTACAACGGTGTGTCGGCCAGCTGTGACATATCGCCCGCGCGCTGCGGCTGGACAGGAAGTCTGGACCAGGCAGATTATAGCCTATATAGTCCAGGCCAATCGACGAGTAGGAGTCCACGTTTCATGACGCACGCCATCGAACGCGACGCAGAGGGAGCCAACTTCGTCGGCCGGACGCCGTTCTTCGCCTCCCAGCACGACCAGCGGCTCAGCTACGGGCTGTACGTGCCGAAGGACCACACGCCCGACGCCGACCCGCTGCCGTTGATCGTCGTGCAGCACGGCACCGCCCGCACGGCGGCGCGCTACCGGGACGAGTGGGCCGACTTCGCGATCGAGCACCGCTGCGTGATCATGGCCCCGCTGTTCCCGGCCGGCATCGGCAAGCCGCGCGAGCTGCACAGCTTCAAGTTCCTGGAGTACCAGGGCATCCGGTTCGACGAGGAACTGCTGTACATGGTCGACGAGGTCGCCGACGGCTTCAACGTCCAACGGGAAACGTTCTACCTGCACGGTTTCTCCGGCGGTGGCCAGTTCGCGCACCGCTTCTTCTACGCCCACCCCGACCGGCTGGCCGGCGTCTCGATCGGCGCGCCGGGGCGGATCACGCAGCTGGACGACTCGCTGCCGTGGTGGCTGGGCACCGGGAACTTCCGGGAGCGCTTCGGTGTCGACATCGACCGGGCCGCGATGCTGCGGGTGCCGGTGCAGATGGTGGTCGGCGACGCGGACCTGGAGACCTGGGAGATCAACAACGTCGGCGGTCCCAACTGGATGCCGGGCGTCGAGCAG
>DASZXM010000998.1:0-6519 GCA_035546415.1 Pseudonocardiaceae bacterium | reverse complement strand
TGGGTGGCCCGACGTCCGGGTCCACGTCGCCGACCGGCAGGAACCGCACGGTGTAGCCGTACTGTCCGGCCACCGCCGACGCCCATTCGCGGAACGCCGTGCGGTTCCACTCGAACCGGTGGTCGGCGTGCCGGAATCCGCCGTGCAGCCGGGGATAGCGGACGTTGTACTCGGCGTTCGGCGTGGTCACCACGACCGTGCCCGGCGCGGCGACACCGAACACGGCGCGCTCCAGTGCCGGCAGCCGGCTCGGGTCGACGTGCTCGACGACCTCCATCAGCACGGCGGCGTCGTAACCGGACAGCGAGGAGTCGGTGTAGGTGAGCGCCGTCTGGCGCAGCGTGATCCTGGCCCGCTGGTGGTCGGACAGCCGCTCCAGCCTGCGTTCCGCCGCCGCCAGCGCGCCCGCGGCGACGTCCACGCCGAGAATCTCGGTGAACGACGGGTCGGCGAGCAGGTCGCGCAGCAGCGCGCCGGGACCGCAGCCCAGGTCGGCGACCCGCCGCGCGCCCGCGGCCCGCAGCACGTCGACCACGGTGGCCCGGCGCCGCGCCGCCAGCGGGGACGTGTTCTCCTCGACGCGTGTCTCGCCCTCGTCGGCGAGCCTGCTCAGCGCCGACTCCACGTAGGGCCGCTGGTGCGCGAGGTACCGCTCGCTGATCAGCCGGCGTTCCGGGTGGTCGGTCAGCCAGCCGTCACCGGCCCGCAGCAGCTTGTCGACCTCGTCCTCGCCGACCCAGTAGTGCTTGGTGTCGTCCAGCACGGGCAGCAGCACGTACAGGTGGCGCAGCGCGTCGGCAAGCCGGATCGTGCCGGTCAGCCGCAGGTCGACGTAGGGGGAGTCACCCCAGTCCGGGAACGCCGGGTCCAGTGGGATCGTCGTGGCCGCGACCGTCCAGCCCAGCGGTTCGAACAGCCGCGCGACCAGGCCGGCGTCGCCCCGGCAGGGCAGCGCGGGCACCTCGACGCGCAGCGGGATGGGCCGCGCGGCCAGGTCGGGACGGCTGTCGCAGCGGCCGTTCATGGCCGTCCGGAACACCGAGCCGAGCGCGACGGCCAGCATCGAACCGGACGCGTAGGGCCGGTCGTTGACGTACTGGGCCGTGCCGAACCCGCCGCGCCTGCTCATCGGGTCGACCTCCAGCAGCAGCGCGGCCGTGCACTCGGTCACCTCGGCCCGCGGGTAGAAGACGTGCGCCGTGCCGGCCGCGACCGGGAAGTCCCGCGCCCGGTCCGGGTGTTTGTGCAGCAGGTACCCGAGGTCGGTCGCGGGCTGTTCGGTCGTGGTCAGCGTGATCAACACGCGTCGAGTATCCAGGAGCGGCCCGCTGTTGGCAGGTGGGTTTCCCCGTTGAAGCTCGCAGAACTATGTGACATATTACTGTCGTGGACGTGGTCATCGTCGGAGCCGGCGTGGTCGGCGCGGCCTGTGCTTACTACTGCGCGCGGGCCGGCCTCGACGTGACCGTCGTCGAGCGGGGCTCGGTCGCGTCCGGCACGAGCGGCGCCGGTGAGGGCAACATCCTGGTGTCGGACAAGGAGCCGGGCCCGGAGTTCGACCTCGCGTGCTACTCCGCCCGGCTGTGGCGGGAACTGGCCGACGACGCCTTCGAGTACGAGGCCAAGGGCGGCCTGGTGGTCGCCGCCGACGACCGCGAACTGGCCGCGCTGGCCGACCTCGCCGCACGGCAGCGCGCGGGGGGCGTGACGGCCGAGGCAGTCGACGACCTGGCCGAACTGGAGCCGAACATCGCGCCCGACCTGGCCGGCGGCGTCTACTACCCGCAGGACGCCCAGGTCCAGCCGATGCTCGCCGCCGCCCACCTGCTGCGCCGCTCGGGCGCGAGGGTCCTGACGAACACGACCGTCACCGCCGTCACGGACACCGGCGTGTCAACCACGGCGGGACAGCTGTCCGCGCCGGTGATCGTGAACGCCGCCGGCACGTGGGGCGGGGAGGTCGCCGACCTGGCGGGCGTGCCGCTGCCGATCCTGCCCCGACGCGGGTTCGTCCTGGTCACCGAGCCGCTGCCGCAACTGGTGCGGCACAAGGTCTATGCCGCCGACTACGTCGCCGACGTCGCCGCGAGCACCGAGGATCTGCGCACCTCCCCGGTCGTGGAGGGCACGAAGTCCGGCACGATCCTGATCGGTGCCAGCCGGGAGCGCGTCGGTTTCGACCGCACCCCCAGCATTCCCGCGCTGCGCGCCCTCGCGGCCGGCGCGGTCCGGCTGTTCCCTCGGTTGGCCGACGTCACCGTCATCCGCGCGTACGTCGGTTTCCGGCCCTACGCGCCCGACCACCTGCCGGTCATCGGCGCCGACCCGCGCCGGCCCGGCCTCTTCCACGCGTGCGGCCACGAGGGCGCCGGCATCGGCCTGGCCGCCGGCACGGGCGCGGTGACCGCCGCCCTGATCACCGGTGGCACGCCCGCCCTGGACGTGACCCCGTTCCGCCCCGACCGGTTCGCGGAGGTGACCGCGTGAACGTCACGTTCGAGGGCCGCGACCTGCCGGCCGAACCCGGCCAGACAGTGGCCGCCGTGCTCATCGCGGCCGGTGTGCGCGCGTGGCGGACGACCCGGTTCGGCGGCCGGCCACGCGGCCTGTTCTGCGGGATCGGCGCGTGCTACGACTGCCTGGTCACGGTGAACGGCGCGACCGTGCGCGCGTGTGTCACCGAGGCACGGCCCGGCGACGTGATCGACCCATGAGGTACGACGTCGCGGTGATCGGCGCCGGGCCGGCGGGCCTGGCCGCGGCGGCGGCCGCGTCGGACGCCGGCCGGTCGGTGGTCGTGTTCGACCTGAACGCCCGGCCCGGCGGCCAGTTCTACCGGCACCCCGCCGACGGCAGGCCGACGGCGGGCCAGCACGGCTGGGCCACGTTCCAACGGCTGCGCTCCCGCGTCGACGTGGTCACCGGCCGCCCGGTGGCCATGGTCGGCGGCGGGCCGCCGTTCACGGTCGCCGGGGTCACCGCGGACGCCGTCGTCATCGCGACCGGCGCACACGACCGGGTGCTGCCGTTCCCCGGGTGGACGCTGCCCGGCGTGCTGACCGCGGGCGGCGCGCAGGCGCTGTGGAAGGGCAACCGCGTCCTGCCTGGACGGCGGATCGTCGTCGCCGGCACCGGTCCGTTCCTGCTGCCGGTCGCCGCCGGTCTGGCCCGGGCGGGCGCCCGGGTGCTCGGCGTGTTCGAGGCCAACGACCCGACCCGCTTCGCCCGGTTCCCCGGTGCCCTGGCGCGCGATCCGGGCAAGCTGGCCGAAGCGTTCGGCTACCACGGCGTCCTGGCCCGCCACCGCGTCCCGGTGCGCAACCGGCACGCCGTCGTCGCGGCACACGGCGACGACCGGGTGACGGCCGTGACCGTGGCCAGGGTGACCCGCGACTGGCGGCGCGTCCCCGGCACCGAACGTCGCATCGACTGCGACACCGTGGCCGTCGGGTTCGGCTTCACACCGCAGATCGACATCGGCGTCGCGCTCGGCTGCGCCACCCACGTGACCCCGGACGGCACGCTCGCGCTCACCGTCGACGACCACCAGCGGACCAGCGTCCCCGGTGTCTACGCGGCGGGCGAGGTGACCGGCATCGGCGGCGTCACGCTGTCCCTGACCGAAGGCGCCATCGCCGGGTCCACCCGGGACGATCCGCGGCTGCGGGCCCGGCGCGACCGGCACCGGGCGTTCGCCGCCGCCATGGCCGCGGTCTACCCGGTGCGCGAGGGCTGGCTGTCACACGTGCGCGGCGACACGCTGCTGTGCCGCTGCGAGGAGGTCGACGCCGACGCCGTGGCGATGGCCGTCGACGAACTCGGCGCGCGCGACGCGCGGGCCGTGAAACTGTTCACCAGGGCGGGAATGGGCTGGTGCCAGGGGCGGATGTGCGGCGAGGCCGTCGCGTGCGCCGTCCGTGCCCGCACCGGCACCGACCCCGGCCTGGCCGCCATGACCCGACGCACCCTGGCCCAGCCGGTCCGGCTCGGCGACCTGGCAACCGAGAAGGAGCTCCCATGACCAACACGCCCTGGCACGGCGTTGTCGTCGCAACCGCGCTTCCCTTGCGGGACAACGACCTCAGTGCCGACCTGGACCGCTACGGCGAGCACGTCCGCTGGCTGCTGGACAACGGCTGCGACGGCGTGTGCCCGAACGGGTCGCTCGGCGAGTACCAGACGCTGTCCGACGAGGAACGCGCCGGCGTCGTCCGCACGGCCGTCGAGGCCGCGGGGCCGGACCGGGTGCTGCCCGGCGTGTCGGCCTACGGTTCACGCGAGGCCGTGCGGTGGGCCGAGCAGGCCGGCGAAGTCGGCTGTCGGGCCGTGATGTGCCTGCCGCCCAACGCCTATCGCGCCGACGAGGAGGCCGTCGTCGCGCACTTCCGGGCGGTCGCGGCCGTCGGGTTGCCGGTGGTGGCCTACAACAACCCGTACGACACCAAGGTCGACCTGACCCCCGAACTGCTCGCCCGGCTGTACGGCGAGGGCCTGATCGTGGCGGTGAAGGAGTTCAGCGGCGACGTGCGCCGCGGCTACCAGATCGCCGAGCTGGCGCCCGGGCTGGAGGTGCTGATCGGCGCCGACGACGTGGTCGTCGAACTGGCCATGGCCGGTGCGGTCGGCTGGATCGCCGGCTTCCCCAACGCGCTGCCCAGCCAGTGCGCCGCGCTGTACCGGGCGGCCACCGGCGACGACCCGGCCAGCGCGCTGCCGGCCTACCGGCAGCTGCACCCGTTGCTGCGCTGGGACTCCCGTACCGAGTTCGTGCAGGCCATCAAGCTGTCGATGGACGTCGCCGGCCGGTACGGTGGCCCGTGCCGCCCACCGCGCCAGCCGCTGGACCCGGTGGTCGCGGCCGACATCAGGGCGAACACGGAGAAGGTGCTGGGCTAGATGCGCACGAAGCACGTCTACCACGCGGTCGACTCGCACACCGAGGGCATGCCGACCCGGGTGATCACCGGTGGGGTCGGCGTGATCCCGGGTGCGACGATGGCCGAGCGGCGGCTGTACTTCCTGGAACACCTGGACGACATCCGCACGCTGCTGATGTACGAGCCGCGTGGGCACTCGGCGATGAGCGGCGCGATCCTGCAGCCGCCGACCCGGCCGGACGCCGACTGGGGCGTGCTGTACATCGAGGTGTCCGGCTGCCTGCCGATGTGCGGGCACGGCACGATCGGCGTGGCGACGGTGCTGGTGGAGACCGGCATGGTGCCGGTGGTCGAGCCGGTCACCACCATCCGCCTGGACACGCCCGCCGGCCTGGTCGAGGCCCGGGTCGAGGTGGACGACGGCGTCGCGACGTCGGTGACGATCCGCAACGTGCCGTCGTTCACCGTCGGTCTGGACCGCACGGTCGCCGTCCCCGGGTTCGGTGACGTCACCTACGACCTGGCCTACGGCGGGAACTTCTACGCGATCCTGCCGATCGAGCGGGTCGGCCTGCCGTTCGAACGGTCGGCGGGCCAGCGCATTCTGGAGTGCGGCCTGGCCATCATGGCCGCGATCAACGACACCGACCGCCCGGTGCACCCGACCGACCCGGCGATCACCGGCTGCCACCACGTGCACTTCGTCGCGCCCGGCTCGGACGCCAAGCACTCCCGGCACGCCATGGCGATCCACCCCGGCTGGTTCGACCGGTCACCGTGCGGGACGGGCACCAGCGCCCGCATGGCGCAGCTGTTCACCCGCGGCGAGCTGGGTCTGGACCAGGAGTTCCGCAACGAGTCGTTCATCGGCACCAGGTTCATCGGCCGGCTGGTCGAGGAGACGGCCGTCGGGGACGTGCCCGCGGTCGTGCCGGAGATCAACGGCCGCGCGTGGATCACCGGCACGGCACAGTACATGCTGGACCCCGACGACCCGTTCCCGCGCGGATTCCTGCTGTAGCACCGGAATTCCGTAGGGCGCTAGTGACCGTAGACCTCGCAGCCGGCCACGCCGGTCAACGCGGCCTTCAGGTCCGGGTGGGCCTTGATCGCCTTGGAGACCACGTCCAGCGCCTGCGCCTGGAACAGCGTCATCACGCCCTCGGCGTAGGTCGTCTCGACGTCCAGGTCCTTCGCCGGTGCGTGTTCGATCGTCGACGTCGCGTCGGCGACCGAGCCGAGCGAGTCGTCGACGTTCTTCAGGTAGCTGCGGACCATCGCCGTCGCGTCGACCGTCGGCGCGGGGTCGAGCTTCCCGAACGCCGACTTGGCGCCGGTCAGCAGGGACTTCGACTCGGCCAGGTAGTCCAGCAGGTCGGCGCGGGACGTGCCGGCGCCGACCTCGGGCAGTGGGGCCATCGGCATTTCGGTGGACACCTCGCTGTCCAGGTGGCAGAACTCGGCAGCCCACCCAACCATCGGGTCGGGCCGAGCACTGGTGGTGGTCCGCGGCGGGCGATGCGCCGGGGTGGCTGTCGGGGCGGCCGTCGGCGCGGTGCCGCACGCGGTCAGCAGCAGCGCGGCGAGTACCAGGAACGGCACGGAGCGTGTCATGGACCTCGTTGTACGCAGCCGGCGCGGG
>DASZXM010000997.1:0-6294 GCA_035546415.1 Pseudonocardiaceae bacterium | reverse complement strand
GCGAACGGAGCGGTGCCGATCCACAGCAGCCCACCGATCGCCAGCCATTGCCACGCGGGCAGGCTCACGCCGTGGTTCAGGACGGCGGTGACGTCCACGAGCACGATCGCCGGCAGTCCCCATGCCATGGCGGACAACACTTTCGCGGTGATCACACGGTGGGCGGGGATGGGCATGGTGCGTAACTGTCGAAGCCAGCCATTGGTCCGCTCGACGGCGATGCGCGGGGCCGTCGCCATCAGGGCCGCTCCGATGGCACCGAACGCGGCCATCGAGATCATCGCCCGGACGTACTCGTTCATTCCCTGGACGGGCGGGGTGTTGCCGAAGATGTTGGTGAAGAGGAGATACATGGCGATCGGCATGGCCAGCATGAGGATCAGGAAACGCGTGTCGACGAGCATGCGGCGGATTTCCAGGCGCAGCAAGGTAAGCATGAGTGGCTCCTAGGGTGTGTCGTCGGGTGGCCCGGGGTCAGGCCGGGGCCGGAATGGTGGTGGTGGACATGGTGGGGGCGGCGAGGAGGCTGGCCGCGGTGGCGGGGCCTGGGGTGAGCGGGCGGTTGGCAGCTCGACGGTGAGCCGCTGGCGGCCCGCTGTGGCGGTGTGGTGGTGGCTGGTGGCGTCGGTCACGGGCGGGGAGCGGGGCTCTTGGGCCGTGGTGCGGCTGGTAGGTGGATGGTGGCGGGAAGGCTCGTGTGGTCGGGTTAGTGGCTGGCGGCGTGGGATTCGGTGGTGAGGAGTGGGCGGGCATTTGTGGCGGTGGTGTGGTTGGTAGGTGTGGGGTGGTGGAGGTGTGGTGTGGTGGGCAGGAAGGCTGGTGCGGTGGGGTTGGCGGCCGGTGGCGTCGGATTCGGTGGTGGAGTGGGGCGGCGGCTGTTGGGGTGGGTGGTAGGTGTGTGGTGGAAGTGTCGTGGGCAGGAAGGCTGGTGCGGTGGGCATGGTGGCTGGTGGTGCGGGAGCGGCGGCTCTGATGGCGGTGCGTGGGTGGTGGAGGTGCGCAGGGTGGATGGGCTGGTGTCGTGGGTTGGTGGCTGGTGGTGCGGGGTTCGGCGGCGGTGGAGTGGAGCGGCGGTCCGGATGGCGGTGGTGTGGGTGTGAGTGCGGAGGGTGGGGGCTGGGGTGGTCGGGATGGCGGTTGTGGCGTCGGATTCGGTGGCGGTGGGTGGGGAGCGGCGGTTTTGTCGGTGCTGGGGGTGTGTGGTCCGGGCGCTCGGCTCGGGCAGCGTTGTGTGTTGGGTGGTTAGTGGGTCAGCGCTAGGAAGGCTTCTTCGAGGTCGGCTCCGGTTACTTCCAGGTCGGGGGTGCTGGGGCGGGTGGTGAGTAGGGCGCGGACCGTTGTTTCGGCGTTTGTGGTGCGTAGGGTGACCGATGCGCCGCGGACTTCGATGCCCGTGACGCACGGCAGGGCGTCCAGGCCGGCCAGTTCGCTCTCGCCGAGGGTGAAGCGGACGCGTTGTTCGCCCGCTGTCGCCTTCACTTCCGCCGGCGTGCCGTCGACCACCACCTGGCCGCGGGCCACGACGAGGATGCGGTCGGCGTTCTCGTCGGCCTCCGTCAGGTAGTGCGTGGTGAACAGGACCGTCGTGCCGCGTGCGGCGTAGCCGCGGACGTTGGTCCAGAACACCTGGCGGCTCTCGACGTCCATCGCCGTCGTCGGTTCGTCCAGCACCAGCAACTCCGGGTCGCCCGCGATGGCGAGGGCGAACCGCAGGCGCTGGGTCTGGCCGCCGGACAGGCGGTCGACCCGGCGGTCGGCGATGCCGGTCAGGTCGGCTTCGGTGAGGATGTCGGCGAGCGGTCTCGGGCGTGGGTACAGGTCGCGGGCGAGGCCGATCAGCCCGGCGACGGTGACACCGGGCATCAGGCCGCCGTCCTGCAGCATGGCGCCCACGCCGCCGGCCGCGACCGCGACGGCGGGGCTGTGACCGAGCACGGTCACGTCGCCACCGGTCGGCCGTAACAGGCCCAGCAACAGGTTCACGGTCGTGGTCTTGCCGGCTCCGTTCGGGCCGAGCACGGCCACCATCTCGCCGCGGCGGACGGTCAGGTCGAGCCCGTCGACGGCGCGGACGGGGCCGAAGGTCTTGGTGGTGCGGTGGAAGTGCACAGCTGGTTCGCTCATGCCGACCACGTTACGTTTCCGCAGGTGAGAGTGTTAGTGCGACGAGTCAGCAGTTCCACATGAGCCGTGTCAGGACCGTCGACATGACAAGTGTCAGGAAGCGTTGGCGCAGTCCCGGGTGACGACGGCGCGGAGGCGGTTCTCGGCGGCCTGGACGCCCTGGCTCGCGGCGATGCTCTGGAACGACGTGAACACGTCCAAATAGGCCGAATAGGTCACGGACTGCGTGCCGTAGCGTGTCACGAAGTCGGCGAACGGCCGGCTGTCGTACGGTCGGTCGACCATACCGCTGAGCACACCGAACACCGCCTGCACGCAGGTCTGCTGGGGGCTCGGTCCGGCAGGTGACGAACTGGCCGAACCGCAGCCCGCGACGGCACAGCCGACGATGCAGCCGACGACGACCACGGCTGCGCATGCGCGGGCGGCACCAGCCCTCACCTCGACGAACGCCAGTGGCATGCCTCTCGCTTCCTGTCCTGACCGGTCGGTCGGCCCGGTTATCCGATGATTCGTGTGGATGTTGCCCACAGTTACCCATCTGGACGAGATTCACCCGTTGGGACAAACATTCGGTGGAAGACTCGTCACGAGGAGGTCCTGATGGCGGAGTTCGACTACGTGATCGTCGGCGCGGGCAGCGCCGGCTGCGTACTGGCCAACAGGCTCACCGAGAATCCCGACGTCACGGTGCTCCTCCTGGAGGCGGGCGGCCCGGACGACGCGGACGAGATCCACATCCCGGCGGCGTTCTCGACGTTGTTCAAGACCCGCTGGGACTGGAACTACGAGACGACCGAACAGAAGCACCTGGGCAACCGGACCACGTACTGGCCGCGGATGAAGGCCCTGGGCGGCTGCTCGTCGATGAACGCGATGATCTACATTCGAGGCAACGGCGCGGACTACGACGCGTGGCGGGACGACTTCGGCGCCACCGGCTGGGGATACCAGGACGTGCTGCCGTACTTCCGCCGCGCCGAGCACAACACCCGCCTGACCGGCCCCTTGCACGGCAACGACGGCCCGCTGCACGTCGAGGACCGGCGCTACACGCACGAGCTGAGCCAGGCATGGGTGGACAGCGCGGTCGCGTGGGGACTCAAGCCCAACGACGACTTCAACGGCGCCGCCCAGAACGGCGTCGGCCAGTACCAGGTGACGTGCCGCAACGGCCGTCGCTGGTCCACGGCCGATGCCTACCTGCGGCCCGTGCTGCGGCGGTCCAACCTGACCGTGCTGACCGACGCCCTGGCCACGCACGTCGTGTTCGAGGGCACGCGTGCGGTCGGTGTCGAATACCTGCGGGACGGCCGGCGTGACACGGTTCGCGCGGAGCGCGAGGTCGTGCTGTCCGGGGGAGCGGTCAACTCGCCGCAGCTGTTGCTGCTGTCCGGCGTCGGGCCTGCGGAACACCTGCGGGAGCACGGGATCGACGTGGTCGCAGCGCTGCCCGGCGTCGGGGAGAACCTGCACGACCATCCGGCGTCCGGGATCACCTGGTACACCAAGGGAACCAGCGATCTCGCGGATTTTCAGACACCGCGCAGGCTGGTGCAGTGGCAGGTGTCCGGGCGCGGGCCGCTGGCGTCCAACGTCGGCGAGTCCGGCGGGTTCACGACCACCCGGCCGGGTCTGGACGCGCCGGACATGCAGTTCCACACCGTGCCGTCGCTGTTCGTCGACAACGGACTGCGCGAGGCACCGGGCCGAGGTTTCACGGCAGCCGCGACCGTGGTGGACGTGGCCAGCAGGGGCCGGTTGCGGTTGCGGTCGGCCGATCCGACGTGGCGGCCGGCGATCGACCCGGCCTACTACGCCGATCCGGCCGACTTCGATGTCATGCTGGCCGGCTGTCGCATGCTGATCGAGATCGGCCGGCAGCCCGAGCTCGGCCGGTTCCTCAAGGAGCCGTACCTGCCCGGTCACCTGGACGGCATCTCCGACGACGAGTTGGGTGAGCACGTCCGCCAGCAGACGCAGACCCTCTACCACCCGGTCGGCACGTGTGCGATGGGCGGCGGCGAGAACGCCGTCGTGGACCCGGAGCTGCGTGTGCGGGGTGTGTCCGGCGTGCGGGTCGTGGACGCGTCCGTGATGCCGAAGATCGTGCGTGGCAACACGAACGCGCCGACGATCATGATCGCGGAGAAGGCGGCCGACCTGATCAAGAACTCGTGACGACGGAATCAGATCTTGCGGCCCACGCCCGCGTAGACGCCTTCCTGGTCGCTCGTGTCGCCCTGGTTGCCGTGCCAGCGGGACGCGGCGACCACACCCGGCGGGACCAGTTCGAAGCCTTCGAACATGGCGACCACGTCCGGGTAGCTGCGGAAGAACATCGGGTCGCGGCTGTTGCGCATCGCCTCGACGACGGCCGCGCTCTCCGCGGGCATCTGGTCGGCCGTCAGATGGGACAGCGCCAGATAACTGCCGGCGGGTAGCACCGACCGGTATTTCTCCAGAATCGCCAGCGGTTTCTTCTCATCGGAGATGAAATGGAAGATGGCGACCATCAGCAGGCCGACCGGTTCGGTGAAGTCGATGTACCGGTGCACTTCCGCTGAGTCGAGCACCCGTTCCGGTTGTGTCAGGTCCGCGTCGACGACGACGGCGTTGTCGTTGCCGCGCAGCATGAGTTGACTGTGTGCCACGGCGACCGGGTCGTAGTCGACGTACACGACGCGGCAGTCCGGGTTGGCCCGCTGTGCCACCTCGTGCACGTTGCCGACCGTCGGGATGCCCGAGCCCAGGTCCAGGAACTGTGTGATGCCCCGGTCCACCAGATAGCGCACGGCACGGCTCAGGAAGGCACGGTTGGAGCTGGCGATCTGCCTGCCGTGCGGCTGGACCTTGAGCACCACCTCACCGACGGCCCGGTCGGCCGCGAAGTTGTGACCACCGCCGAGCAGATAGTCGTACACGCGAGCGGCGCTCGGTACCTCCACGTTGATCTCGTCGGGAATCCAGTCGGCATCTTCCGTCATGCGCGGCACCTCGCAGTCGGCCCAGAGCGAACACGCACCGGGCACTCTACAACCGACTGCGAGATCACGCTTTCGTCAGCGTTTCCCGTGCAGCAATGTCACTATTTTGGCGACCGTCCTGTCCACTTTCTCCGGGCGTGCGAAAGTCGTCAGCTGCAATGGCGCCCGGAAACGCGGCCGGGCGATCGCCTTCGCCCTGGCGAACTCGCGCAGCCCGTCCGGGCCGTGGATCCGGCCGAAGCCGGAGTCGCCGACGCCGCCGAAGGGCAGGCTGGGGATGCCGGCGAAGCTGATCACGGAGTTGACCGCGACCATGCCCGACCGCAGCCGCTTCGCCAGTTCCACGCCGCGCGCCTTGGAGAACACGGTGTTGCCCAGGCCGTAGCGGGTGGCGTTGGCCCTGGCCACCGCCTCGTCCATGTCGCGGACCTTCGCGATGGTCAGCGTCGGGCCGAACGTCTCGTCGGTGACGGCCTTCGAGTCCTCCGGCACGTCGACCAGCACGGTGGGCTGGACGAACCGGTCGCCGACCGAGTCGATGCCACCGCGTACCGCCTTGCCGCCCTTGGCCAGCGCGTCCGCGATGTGCTCGCGGATCACGCCGAGCTGCGCCGGCATGGTGATCGGGCCGATCTTGGCGGCCCGGTCCGAGCCCGCGCGCAGGTCGTCGGTCTTGTCGACGACCTTGGCGACGAAGTCGTCGTACACCTTTTCGTGCACGTACACCCGCTCGACCCCGACGCAGGTCTGGCCGGCGTTGGACATGCCGCCCCACACGGCCGCGTCGGCGGCCTCGTCGAGGTTCGCGTCGGCATCGACCAGCAGCGAGTCCTTGCCGCCCGCCTCGATCACCACAGGCGTCAGGGTCTCCGCACACGCGGCCATCACCCGCTTGCCGGTGGCGGCCGACCCGGTGAACGCGACCTTGTCCACGCCCGCCCGGCACAGGGCGGCGCCCGTCTCGCCGAGACCGGTGACCAGTTGCAGCACCGGGTGTTCCGGCACGACGTCCGCGAACGACCGCACCAGCCACTCGCCGACGCCGGGGGTGTACTCGCTGGGCTTGAAGACGACGGCGTTGCCGGCGGCCAGCGCGTACGCGATCGATCCCATCGGCGTGAACACCGGGTAGTTCCACGGCCCGATCACGCCGATGACGCCCAGCGGTTCGTATTCGACGGTG
>DASZXM010000996.1:0-3279 GCA_035546415.1 Pseudonocardiaceae bacterium | reverse complement strand
AAGGCCGAACCGTTCCTGCCCGACGGCGTGCGGCTGACCCGGGTGCGCGACCGCAGCCTCGACGACATGCTGCTCGCCGGGGACCTGGACGCGGTGTTCACCGCTCACCCGCCGACGAGTTTCCTCGCCGGTGACCCGCGGGTGGCGCGCCTGTTCCCGGACGCGGCGGCGGTGGAGGAGGAGTACGGCCGTCGCACCGGCATCGTCCCGATCATGCACCTGATGGTGCTGCGTCGGGACGTGTTCGACGAGCACCCGTGGGTCGCGCCCAACCTGGTCAGCGCGTTCTGCCGGGCGCGGGACGCGTCGGTCCGCCGGATCGGGCGGGCGCCGGGCGGCCCGGGCAGCACCGTGCCGCTGCTGTGGACCGAGCACGAACTGGCCCGCACGAGGCAACTGTTCGGCGGCGACGTGTGGCCCTACGGAGTCGCCGCCAACCGGGTCACGCTCGACGCGTTCTGCGACTGGTGCCACGAGCAGGGCGTGACCGAGCGCCGGGTCGACGTCGAGGAGCTGTTCCCGGCTTCCGTGCGGTTCTCACCGCGGGTATGAGCCTCGGGTGTGAGCCTCGGGTGTGAGGAGGGATCATGACATCACGCTGTGCCGTACTGGCAACGGTTCTCGTGCTCGGCGGTGCCGCGGCGCTCACCGGCTGCGGCGGGTCCGGTGGTGCGGGCGACGCGGACACCATCACCGTCGGCGTGCCGCCGGTGGTGGAGCTCGGTGACCTGTACGTCGCCGAGAGCCGCGGCTTCTTCACGGCTCGCGGGCTCAAGGTCACCGTGCACTGCATCAACGTCGGCGCCGCCCTGGTGCCGGCGCTGCAGTCCGGTGCGTTGGAGGTGGGGCAGTCCAACGTGGTGTCGGTGCTCCAGGCGGCCCAGCAGCACCTGGACGTCAAATGCTTCGCCGGCGCCTACCGTTCGCCCGGCGGCGCCGAGCTGTCGCTGGTCGTCTCGCCGCACAGCGCGGACGTCACCACCCCGGCCGGCCTGGCGGGCCGCACGATCGCGGTCAACACGCTGTCCAACTCCAACCAGTTGGTGGCCGAGGCGTACCTGGCCGCACACGGGGTCGCGGCGAACTCGGTGCGCTTCGTCGCCGTGGCCTACCCGAACATGCCCGACGCGCTGTCCTCCGGCCGGGTCGCCGCGGCGATCACCGACGAGCCGTTCACCACCATGGTCCGCGCGCAGGGCGCGAAGGTGCTCGTCGCACAGCCGGATTCGGTGATCGCGCCGCACCCGGTGTACCCGTGCTGGGTGGCGACCGGCGGCTGGCTGTCCGGTCACCGCACCCAGGCCGCGGCGTTCGTCGCCGCCCTCCAGCAGGCCGACGCCTACATGGCCGACCACCCCGACTACCTGCCGTCGATCCTGCCGAAGTACACGAGCGTGTCGGCCGCCCTGGCGAAGTCCGTCGTGCTGCCGGACTTCGCCACGGCGCTGGCGCCGGCCGACATCCAGCCGTGGTCGGCCGCGGCCGCCCGCTTCCACGTCACGTCCGGTCGGGTCGACCCGTCCGCGATCCTCGACATCGTGCGACCGAGCCGCTGACCCGGGGCTCGGTCACCACGTGACCGGCAGCGAGACCAGGCCGCCGGCCACCGATCCGGTGCGGACGGCCAGGTCGTCGGGGGACACGGCCAGGCGCAGACCGGGCAGCCTGCGGACCACAGTGGACAGCGCGATGCGCAGTTCGGTGCGCGCCAGACTGGCGCCGATGCAGAAGTGCCCGCCGTGGCCGAACGCCAGGTGGATGTTCGGGTTGCGGGACGGGTCGAACTCGTCGGGCCTCGGGAACTCGGCCGGATCGCGGTTCGCCGCGTTGGACGCCAGGATCACGGCGTCACCGCGGCGGATCGTGACGCCGTCGACCTCGACGTCCTCGTGGGCGTAGCGGAGCAGGCCCAGCTCACCGGCCGCGGTCAGCCGGAGCACCTCCTCGACGGTGGCGGCCGCCTGTCCGTCCGGGTCGGCGGCGAAGGCGTCCCGGCGGGCCAGGTCGGTCAGCAGGAACACCACGCCCATGTCGATGCGCGTCATGGTCGTCTCGTGGCCGGCGAACAGCAGGCCGCTGGCGATCCGGGCCAGTTCGTCCTCGGTGAACGTCGGGTCCTCCGCCTGTGCCGCGACCAGGTCGGACATCACGTCCGGCTGCGGATCGGCGCGCTTCACCTCGGCCAGCCGCAGCATGTAGGCGCGCAGGTCGGCCTGCGCGGCCTGTGCCTCGGCGCCGATGTCCATCCGGCCCAGCCGGGTGGACAGGTCGTGGAAGTACTCGCGGTCGGCGAACGGCACGCCGAGCAGTTCGCAGATCACCATCACCGGCAGCGGGAACGACAGGTGGGCGTGCAGGTCGACCGGCCGGTCCGGGGCGCCGTCGTGCTCGGCGACCATGGCGTCGATGCGGGCGTCGACCAGTTCCTGCACGTGACCGGCCAGCCGGCGCATCCGGGTGGCCGAGAACGCCGGCACCAGCAGCGACCGCATCCGCTTGTGCGTCGCCTTCTCGGTCTCGTACTCGCCGGACGGCCCACTGATGATCGCCGCGTCGGAGATCCGGGACGCCTGCTCCGGCTTCGGGTGCGATCGGCCGAACCGCGGGTCGGCGAACAACTCCTTGGCCTGCCGGAAACGCGTGACCAGCCAGGCCGGGTCGCCCGCGGGGGTGCGGACCCGGACCGGGGCGGTCTCGCGGTGCAGGACGGCGTACAGGGGTGCGATGTCCAGCGCGTTGGGCCGGTCGAACGGAAGTCGCAGCTCGGGTTCGGTGGTGGTCATCGATCCTCCGGTGTCGAGTGCTTCGATGTTGAGTGCTCCGGCGTCGAGTGCTCCGGCGTCGGTTGCCGTGGCGTCGGTTGCGCCGGTGTCGATTTCTCCGGCGTCGGTTGCGATGCGCGTTCGCGCACCGTGTCCAACCACCGCTGTTCGCTGTCGGACCGGTGCAGCACCTCGTCCAGCACGACGCGTGCCCAGCCGTCCGGCGGCGCCGACGCGGCCAGCCCTCGGACGTGGGCGCGCCGCTGTGTCAGCGCGGCCGCCCGGGCATCCAGCACGGCGAGCCGTTCGGCGGTGGTGAGCAGGTCGAAGTGCGCCAGCCGGGACAGGAACTCGGCCTCGTCGCTCGCCAGGTCGGCGGGCAGGTCGGCCAGCATGTCCTGGAGCAGTTCCCGGCCGACCGAGGTGATCTCGTAGACGTGCCGCTCCGGACGACCCGGCTGCGGCAGCGGCGTCCGGGTGACGGCCCCGGCCTCGGTGAACCGGCGCAACGCCGGGT
>DASZXM010000995.1:0-3130 GCA_035546415.1 Pseudonocardiaceae bacterium | reverse complement strand
CTGCCGCGCTGGTTCGTGTTTGCGCGGCCGCGCGGGTCGGTTGCTGGACCGCGCCGACGATTCGGGTTGGTTGTGCTGACTGGTGGGTCGGTGGTTGGCCCGCTGGGGAGCCGGCCACGCGCAGTGGCTGTGGGGACGACGGTTCGCGGCGGGCCTGCGCGGACGCCGCCGGCATCGCCTGGGACGGCGTCACCGTCGGCACTTCCGGGCGGGCCAACAGTTCCGTTGACGCGTCGAGCGTCGGTGGCTCGCCCGCGACGATGCTGCGGCGGTCCGCCGGCACCACCCTCGGCTGCGCTTCCGGACCGGCCAGCGTGCGCATCCGTGTCGAGCGGGCCTGCAGCGCGAAGCGTTCGACGAGGACCTCGCCGCCGGTGAGGCGTTCCAGGCTCTCGCGCAGGGTGCGCAGCTCCGCGCGCAGTTCGGCCAGGTCCTCGCGGTTGGCCTCTTCGACGCGTTTGCGGGCCTCCGCTTCGATCTCCAACTCGTACTCGCGCCTGGCCGCTACTTCGCGTTCCAGTTCCAGTTCGTACACCGACTGGAGATCGGCGACCTCGTTTTCCTTCTCGGCGACGAGCTTGCGAAACTTACTCGCCAGGAATACACCGAGTAGCGCCGCCCACAGCGCGGCCAGCACGCCGAGGCGCAGCATTTTCGCGCTGTCGCTCAACACCAGGACCGCTGTCGCGGCCACCGCGAGCAACAGCACGGCGCCCATCAACAGCTTGGCCGCTCCGGACTCGTCCCGCGTTTCCTCCTCGTCATCGGAGTCGCGCGCGCCGGCCATGGCGCATACCGTACCCGCTGGTTACTCGGATGGACCCACTCCGTACCCGGCTGTGCACGAAACCTGCGCCGAGCGGCGCGAACGCTTCGATACCACCCTTCGATCTAACTCGAACGGGGCAATCCGGTCTGGTCGTCCCGGTCGTCCCGGTCCTGTGGGGCGCGACAGTTGTGTTCCAGCCACAGTGCCGCCGCGATGAGTGCCGCGGCACTGACCAAACCGACCGCCGAACTGTTCGTGTCCCCGGCAGCCGAGATCATTTCCGCCCTTTTCGGAACGACGTAGACCAACACGCCCAGCCACGCGCCCGCCATGATCGCGCCGAGCAGAGACGACGCTTTCGCCAATGCCAACGCACGGGCCGCGAGCAACGCCGGGACCGGTTTCGTGCCTTCCTTCCCGCCCAGTCGGGCGCGCAGCGACTGCGCGAACACCAGTTCCACGATCGCGAGCAGCAGCAGTGACACGCCGGCGAGGATCGGCAGCGGCGGCAGTGCGTCGTAGTCCACGAGCAGCAGCAGGTTGACCAGGATCGCGACGATCACACCGGTCACCACGAGATCGCGTGCGCGGGTGAACCTCACCGCTCCCCCAACACCAGGTCGTCCCTGCGGGTCACGCCCGCCGTGTCCAGTTTCGCCAGCAGGTCCGCCGCGCGGCCGTGGCCGGGGACGACCGCGTCCGGGTCAACGTCCAGCCACGGGATCAGCACGGTCGCGCGGTCCGGGGTGCCCGGGTGCGGGAGCAGCAGCGACGGATCGTCGGACGTCACGCCGTCGACCGTGACGACGTCGACGTCCAGTGTGCGCGGGCCCCACCGGACCTCCCGCACCCGGTGTGCCTGGTTCTCCAGCCGCTGTCCGATCGCCAGCCAGCCCCACTCGTCCACGGCCGGGTCGTCGACGATCACCACCGCGTTGAGGAAGTCGGGTTGTTCGACCCCGCCCCACGGCGTCGTCTCGTACACCGGGGACACCGCGACGACCGCCGCCCCCAAACCGTCGACGGCGAGGCGGAGGTTCGCCAACCGGTCGCCGAGGTTCGAACCCAGCGACAGCACGGCCCGGCTCATGCCATGCCGCCCCGTCCGCCGCGCCGGGACCGGCGGGCCGTCACGGACACGTCGGCGAACGTCAACGGAATCGGCGCGGACGGTTTGTGCACCGTGACCTCGACGGCGTGGGCGCGCTCGTCGGTCATCACGTCGTCGGCGATGCGCGCGGCGACCGTCTCGATCAGGTTGCACGGCGGGCCGGCCACGATCTGCGCGGCACGGCCGGCGAGTGCACCGTAGTCCAGGGTGTCGGCGATGTCGTCGGTCTCGGCGGCGTGGTTCAGGTCGATCCACACCGTGACGTCGACGAGGAAGTCCTGGCCGTCGCGCCGTTCGTGCTCGAACACCCCGTGCCGGCCGCGCACCCGCAGGCCGGTCAACGTGATCCGGTCCGTCATACCGGACGGCCCTCCCGCCATGCCGCCGCCACGGTCACCGCGTCCAGTGACCTCGCCACGTCGTGCACCCGCACCCCCCACGCGCCTGCCGCGGCGGCCAGTGCGGAGATCGCCGCCGTCGCGTCCTCCCGGCCGTCCGGCGGACGCGGTTTGCCGTCCGGGCCGGCCAGCAACCGGCCGAGGAAACGTTTGCGGGACGCGCCGACCAGCACTGGGAAGCCCAGGTCGGCGATGGCCGGCAGGTTGTGCAGCAGCGCCCAGTCGTGTTCGGCGCGCTTGGCGAACCCGAGCCCGGGGTCGAGCACCAGTGACTCCGGTGCGACACCCGCCGCGAGCGCCGCGTCCACGCGGGCGGTCAGTTCGGTGATCACCTCGGCGACCACGTCGCCGTAGGTGGCCAGCGAGTTCATGTCCTTGCTGTGGCCGCGCCAGTGCATCAGGATCCACGGCACCCGGTGCTCGACGACCACCCGGGCCATGTCCGGGTCGGCGAGGCCACCGGACACATCGTTCACGACCTGTGCGCCCACGGCCAGTGCGTCGGCGGCGACCTGCGCCCGGGTGGTGTCCACGCTCACCGGGACGCCCGCCGCGGCCAGTTCCCGGATCACCGGCACCACCCGAGCCGACTCGACCTCGGCGGCGACGCGGTCCGCGCCGGGACGGGTGGACTCGCCGCCGACGTCGATCATGTCGGCGCCGCGTTCGCGCATCCGGATGCCGTGCAGGACCGCGTCACCGGGGTCGTAGTAGCGGCCGCCGTCGGAGAACGAGTCGGGCGTGACGTTGAGGACGCCCATGACGACGCACCGGCCGGGCGCCGGGAGGGTGCTCACCGGTGCCCCATGGTCGGAACCGGCCCGTTCTCGCGGGTCAGCTCACCGTCGATGT
>DASZXM010000994.1:0-3691 GCA_035546415.1 Pseudonocardiaceae bacterium | reverse complement strand
GGCCACCCGTCCGGTCATGCCCACCTCACCTCTTGTTCGTGAAGCCGGCGTCCACCGGCAGCTGGATGCCGGTGACGTAGCGGCCGTCGTCGGATACCAGGAACACGATCGCGTTGGAGATGTCGACCGGCTCGACCATGGGCACCGGCAGCGCGTTGCCCAACGGGTTGCTCAGCTGCGGGTCCTGCTCCAGGAATTCCCGCATGGCGTCGTTGACGATCATCGGCGTGTTGACACCGGTCGGGTGGACCGTGTTCACCCGGATGTTGTGTGGTGCGAGGATGTTGGCGTACGAGCGCATCAGGCCGACCACGCCGTGCTTGGCCGCCGTGTAGCCCAGGCCGCCGGGCGTCGGGCCGCCGATGCCGGTGAGGCCGGCGGTGGAGCTGGTCAGCACGATCGCGCCGCCCTGGCCGCGCTCGATCATCGACGGGATCGCGATCTCCACCGTGTGGTACACGCCGGTCAGGTTGACGTCGATGACGTCCTGCCAGCCGTCCTGCTCGTCGCCGCGCATCGGCGCGATACCGGCGTTGGCCAGGACGATGTCGACCGGCCCGAGTTCGGCGACACCCGCGTCGAACGCGGCCTTCAGCGCGTCGGCGTCGCGCACGTCGGCCTGGCGGGCCACGATCCGCCGGTCCAGGGCCTCGACCTGCTTGACCGTGTCGGCGAGATCGTCGGGGGTGGCCATCGGGTAGGACACCGAGTCGATCTGGGCGCAGATGTCCACCGCGATGATGTCGGCACCCTCCTGGGCGAGCCGGACCGCGTGGCTACGGCCCTGGCCGCGCGCCGCTCCGGTGACGAAAGCGACTCTGCCTTCGAGTTTTCCCATCACCTCACGTTAATGACACCCGGTGTTGAAAACAAGGGTGGGACGAGAACGTGTTCGGGCGTAACGTCTTCCACGGTGGCACACCCCAGACCCAGCAGTGCCGAGTCGATGCCGTCCCGCAGGATGTCCAGCACGTTCGTCACCCCCGCCTGCCCGTTCGCGGCCAGCCCCCACAGGTAGGCGCGGCCGATCATGACCGCCCGCGCGCCCAGCGCGAGCGCCTTCACCACATCGCCACCGCGCCGGATTCCGCCGTCCAGCAGCACTTCAACGTCGTCCCCGACGGCAGCGGCGATCGCCGGCAGGCAGCGGATCGTGGCACGGGTGCCGTCCAGGTTGTTGCCACCGTGGTTGGACACCGAGATCGCCGTGACACCCGCGTCCACGGCGCGTCTCGCGTCGTCGACCCGCGTCACGCCCTTGACCAGGAACGGTCCGTGCCACTGCTCGCGCAGCCACGCGACGTCCCGCCAGGACGGTGGCGGCGTGGCCTGCCATGCCCGGTACGCCTGGAAGAACGTTGGTGCGCCGGGCATGTTGGGCACGCGCAGATCGGGTAGGCCGGCCGTCAGGAACGCGGCCAGCCACCGTGGGTGGCGGAGCGCGTCGGGGGCGTGACGGATCATGGTGGGCAGGTCGACCCGCTCCGGGATCACCGGGCTGCCCCAGTCGCGGCCGTGCGAGAACGACCAGTCCAGCGTCGCGATCAGGCCGGCCGCCCCGTGCGCGCGTTCCAGCAGCCGGGTCATGTGGTCGCGGTCGCCGGACCAGTGCACCTGGAAGAACGTCGCGGGGTTGGCGGTCAGCACGTCCTCGATCGGCTTGCTGGCGAACGAACTCAGGCTCATCACGGTGCCCCGGGAGTGGGCCGCCTTCGCGACGGCGACCTCACCGTCGGGGTGCACGGCCTGCACGCCGGTCGGCGAGATGACCACCGGCAGCGCGATCCGCCTGCCCATCACGGTCGTCGCCAGGTCGCGCCGGTTCGGCAGGTCCGCGACGTGCGGGGCGAAGCCGAGTTCGCCGAACGCGGCGACGTTGTCCTCGACCGTCCGGCCGCGTTCCGAGCCGGCCAGCAGCGCCCCGTAGACCGACCGGGGCAGTCGCTTCCTCGCCCGGCGCTGCGCTTCGGCGACCGATTCGAACCAGGCGGTCACGGAACGATCGGGCGGACCGGGGTCGTGGTGCGCGCCCGCACGCAACCGGTCCACACCCCGGCGCCGTAGGCGATGTCGTCGGCGATGCTGCCCAGGGCGAACCGGATCGGGTTCATCGCCGGCCTGCGGGCCAGGTAGGCCGCGACCGGCCGGCTGAGCAGGAGCGCGGCCGCCGCGCGGCGCGGCTTGCCCGGGACGAGCAGCGCGGCGAGCAGCAGCGGCGCGGCGAACTGCGTCCCGTACCGGCTCGCACCCAGCCACGTCTGCCGGATCGACGTCACCGTCGCGGTCAGCGCCTCCGATTCGGGCACGTGGGCCGCCGCCAGTTTCCGGGCCGTGTCGTCGACGGCGGCGGTGAACGTCAGCGCGGCCAGCGGACTGCCGGCCAGCAGCGCGGCGACCGTGAGCGCGTGCCACGGCAGCAGCGCCAGGGGCGCCATCGCCGCCGGGTGCCGGCGGGACAGCGGGCCGGCCGACGTGCCGTACCGGAAGCGGCGGGCCAGCAGGCCCTGCCACGTCGCGGGTTCGCGGTGTCGCACGTGGACGGACGGGTCGTAGCGGATGCGCCACCCCCGCTCGTGCAGCCGCCAGACCAGGTCGACGTCCTCGCCGTGGCGCAGGTCGGTGTCGAACAGCATGTCGGCCAGGGCATCGCGGCGGACCAGCAGCGCGGCCGTGGGCACATAGGCGACCCGGGTGCCCGGCACCACCCTGGCCGGCCGGTCGCCGAGGTCGAGGCCGCCGGCCCACGGCGTCTCCGGGACGGGCACGACGCGCGGCGCGACGGCCGCCACCAGCGGATCGACGAAATGCCCGGCCAGCGTGGTGATCCACCCCGGCGGGGGCACG
This sequence comes from Pseudonocardiaceae bacterium, assembly GCA_035546415.1. Lineage (GTDB taxonomy): Bacteria > Actinomycetota > Actinomycetes > Mycobacteriales > Pseudonocardiaceae > DATEPR01. Next base: position 847 of record DASZXM010000994.1, on the reverse strand, counting down.
CAGTCGCTGTCCAGGAACGCGACGATGCCGCTGCTGGCGTGGGCGAGGCCGTCGTTGCGGGCGGCGGCCGGGCCACCGTTCTCGGTGCGGGCCACGAGTTTCGCCCCGTGCTTCGCGACGACATCGGCGACGGCCTTCGGGTCGCGCGAGCCGTCGTCCACGACGATGACCCGGTGGTCGCCGACGGCCGCCAGGCAGTCGGCCAGCATGTCGGTCCGGTCGCGCACCGGGATGATCACCGTGACCTCGGGCGGGTGCACGGCAGGCGGCCGCGGGTGGGCCAGGCCGGCGTCGGTGAGCTTGCGGGCCAGGATGCCCGCGGCCCGCGACGCGACCGGCCCGTCCCGCAGTTCGCGCCAGGCGGTGGCCCCCGCGGGCGACAGGCGCAGGAAACGGGCGGGCGCACCGCCGAACAGCGTGGTGGCATCGACCTGGCGGGCGTCGACCTCGATGCGGAAGCCGTCGGGCAGTGGCGTCGTCACAACGCGAGTCCACCGTCGACCGGCACGACGGCGCCGGTCATGCCGCTGCTGCCCGGACCGGCCAGGAACGCCAGTACGGCGGCGATCTCGTCCGGGTCGAGCAGTCGCCGCACGGGCTGCTGCGCGGCGAACGTCCGCGCGGACGGCAGGTCGTAGATGCGGGCGCTCTCGGCCAGGATCGACGTGTCGGTCGAGCCGGGGCTCACCGCGTTCGCCGTCACGCCGGTGGCGCCGAGTTCACTGGCCAACGCGCGGATCAACCCGGCCACACCGGCTTTCGCGGCGCAGTAGGCCGCGAGCATCGGCAGGCCACGGGTGGCCGCGGCCGAGGCGACGGCGAGGAACCGGCCGCTGCGCGGTGCCGG
>DASZXM010000993.1:0-8600 GCA_035546415.1 Pseudonocardiaceae bacterium | reverse complement strand
CGTAGGGCCGGTCGGACCGGCGGGACAGCACGAACGCCACGGACGCCTCGGCCATGGTGAAACCCCGGCCGCCCAACTGGAACGGGCGGCACGCGTCCAGTGGCTCGGCGTCCGTGACCACGACGCCCAGCCGGCTGAGGTGCAACAGGTTCTCCGGCGTCGCCGACAGATCCGTCGAGATCAGGACGATGTCGTCGACGATGTCCGCGTCCAGCCAGGCCAGCGCCGTGAGCAGCCCGACGTTGCCGGAGGCGCACATCGCCGACACGTTCATCGCGGGTCCGTGGAACCCGTACTCCCGCATCAGGGTGGACACCGGCGTGGACGGCATCAGGCCGAGGAACTCGCGGACGGTCATCCGGCCGCCCCGGAGCGTGTAGAACTCCTTGAACAGGTCCACCTCGCCGAGCACCGTGGCGTGCAGCAGGCCGACCCGGCGGCCCGGTCGCCAGCCCCGCTCACCGGCGTCGGTGATGGCCTCCCTGGCCGCTGCCCGCATGGCACGGGCGAACCGGGTCGCCCCGTCGGCCGGGTCGCCACCGTCGGGAACGCGGGCCACCCATCCGGTGCCGCCCAGTTCCGGGCCGAGCCCGGACACGACCGACGCCGCCGGTTTGCCGGACAGGAGCCCCTCCCATAAGGTCTCCCGGCCCCAGCCGTAACCACTGACCGCACCGATACCGCACATGCCAATATCGCGAGTTGCCATTTCTGGTCCCTCTCCCCGAGCACGGCGTGACTAGTTAGACCAATCGAGTGAATTCACGCTCTGAGTGGTGCACGCTCTGACAACCGCATCATGACTGCTGATCTGCTCGGCGAGTGCTCTCACGCTGGGGTGGACTCGTGTTGCACGGGGGCCACGCGCGTCTCATGTCGCCATCTGGCGCAACGAAAGTAGCTGACCGGACGCATGGCTGCCGGACGAGACGAGCCGAACCGAACCGGTGCGGCCGGTCGCGGGACACCGCGGGCGGCGGCGACCCGGACTGCCGCAGCGCGCGCAGCCAATCCCGTACGGTCGTTTCGGGAAGGTTGCGCTTGGCGGCGATCTTCCGGTACCCAAGGCCCCGATCGTGGTCGGCGAGCACCTCCCGGATCACCGGCGCGGCGTATGCCCGCCTGGCCACCATCCAGTGGGGAAGCAGGACATGGGTGGCGAGACAGTGCCGACAGCGGCCGCGCAACGGACGGACGGTTCTGTCCCGCTCCACGGTCGGTCCGAGACGAATTGCCCTGGTCCGCGCGGTACCCCACGGCCGAAGACGCCCACCGCACGCCGGGCATCGCACCCTACCGGCTCGCAGTGCACGTTCCACCGTGAACTGATCCTGGCTGACCGTGCGCATATCGCCTCCACCATCGCACGTTCCACGCGCGAGGCGGTGACAACGACCGACGCGGAATGTTCACTCAGATGCGTGAGTGCGGCGCCGATGATGTAGTAGTACATCCAGATGGCCACAGGACGGGTGGATCGGACAGGACATGGAGCCTCGGTTCTACGACGCCGGCTCGGCCGGCGAGGCCACCCTGGACCACGGTCTGGTCGTCGATCTCGCCCTGTCCATCGAGTCGTCCGTGATCTGGTGGCACGATTTCGCCACCGACTCACTGGTGTGGATGCCCGGCCTGGACGCGATACTGGGTGTCGCCGGAGCCGACAGCGAGGTCGTGCGCGGCCGCCTGTCCGAACTCGTCGCCCCCCTCGTGGTGGCCGCCAAGATCGCCCCGGCGTCGCAGGACCTCGACCTCGAACAGACGTTCGAGACACCGGACGGCAGGAGGAAGTGGATCCAGTTCCGCGGCCGCACGTTCACCCAGGCGGACACGAAAGGGGTGCTCGGCATCGCCACTGACGTCACCGAAAAACAGGAACACCAACTGGCGTTGACCGACCTGGCCGACCGCTACCGCCTGTTGGTCGAGCTGAGCCCGGAAATGGTCGCCGTGCACGAAGGCGGCATCGTCGTCTACGTCAACCCGGCCACCGTCCGGTCGCTGAAGGCCGCCTCCGCCAACGACATGCTCGGCCGCCCGATCGTCGATTTCGTGCACCCCGACTCGGTGGCCGCCATGTGGCACCGCATCCAGAACCTGACCGCGCCGGGCTCGCACACCGAACCCACCGAGGCCACGCTGCTGCGGCTGGACGGCGGCACGGTGGACATCGAGTCGGTGTCGGTGCGCACGACCTGGAACGGCCGCCCGGCGTTCCAGGTGATCATGCGGGACATCACCGACCAGAAGGCGGCAGCCGCCGCGCTGCGCTACCAGGCGGCGCTGGTGACGCACGTCAGCGACGCGCTCATCGCGACGACCAGCGACGGCGTGGTGACGAGCTGGAACCCGGCCGCGGAGGGCGTGTACGGCCGCCCCGCGGCACAGGCGATCGGCCGTCCCGTGCACGAGGCGGTCGGCGCCCCGCTGGACCCGGTGGCGATCCTGGCGTCCGGTGGCGTGGTGCAGACCTTTCACCGTCGGTCGGACGGCTCACCGCTCGCGGTGCGCGTGTCGGCCGCCCAGATGGACGACGGCTACGTGCTGGTGTGTATGGACGAGACGGCCCGCCGCCGGGCCGAGGAGCACTACACGACGGTCGTGGCGTCCATCGAGGAGGGTATCGTCGTCGTCGGACCGACCGGCCTGATCGAGTCCATCAATCCGGCTGCGGAACGGATCCTGGGCGTGCCCGGCGAGGACACGGTCGGCATGCCGTCGGCGTTGGCGAACCTGTACGACGAGACGGGCGCCCGCATCCCGCCGGAGGACTACCCGTCGGCGTACACGCGCCGGACCGGCCTGCCGCAGAACAACCGGATCATCCGGTGCGTCCGGTGGGACGGCAGCGACGTGTGGCTGTCGCTGAGCTGCCACGCCCTGTCCGACGCGGCCGACCCGGGTTTCGTGGTGTCGTTCACCGACATCACCGAACGCCGGCGGATCGACGCCAAACTCGAACAGGACGCCACCCACGACGCGCTGACCGGCCTGGTCAACCGCACGGTCGCGATCAACCGGCTCAGCGCCGAGGAACGCGCCCGGCACGGCGGCCCGACGGCGGTGCTGTTCATCGACCTGGACAAGTTCAAGGTCATCAACGACTCGCTCGGCCACGGCGTCGGCGACCGTGTGCTGCAGATCATGGGGGCCAGGCTGCGCCGCGGCATCGGCCGGGGCGACCTGGTCGGGCGCCTGGGCGGCGACGAGTTCGCGGTGGTCGCGCACGGCGTCGAGGGTCCCGACGACGCGGTGACGCTGGCGGAACGGCTGCGGCACGCGTTGAGCCGCCCCGTGACCGTGGACGGCCGGCACCTGCACATCGACGCCAGCATCGGCATCGTCCTGGCCCAACCGGACGACCCGAGGAACGGCGAGGACATCCTGCGGGACGCCGACCTGGCGATGTACCAGGCGAAGACCAAGGGCCGCTCGACGTACGCGTTCTTCGACGTCGAACTGCGCGAACGCACCCAGCGGCGCCTGCAGCTGGAACAGGACCTGCGGGCCGCGCCGCGGAAGGGCCAGCTGTGGCTGGCCTACCAGCCGATCGTCGACCTGCGCACCGGCGGCACGATCGCCGTGGAGGGCCTGCTGCGCTGGTCGCATCCCCGCTACGGCGGCATCTCCCCCACCGAGTTCATCCCGCTGGCCGAGGAGAGCGACCTGATCAACCTCGTCGGCGCGCACATGCTGCGCACGGCGACCCAGGAGATGGTGGCACTGCGGGACAAGGACCCGGGCCTGCGGCTGGCGGTCAACCTGTCGGCCCGGCAGCTGGACGACCCGCGCCTGGTCCCGGACGTGCAGCGGGCTCTGGACGCGACGGGCCTGCCGGCGAGCGCGCTGTGCATGGAGATCACGGAGAGCGCGGTCATGCGCGACCCGTCGGCGGCCGGGCGGACGCTCGCCGCGCTGCGCGAACTGGGCGCGAACCTGGCGATCGACGACTTCGGCACCGGCTACTCGTCACTGGCGCAACTGCTGCGGCTGCCGTTGGACACGCTCAAGATCGACCAGTCGTTCACGGCCGGCCTGGCCACGTCCAAGGAGACCGAGGCGATCGTCACCAGCATCATCGCGATGGCCCACGCGGTGGACCTGAACGTGATCGCGGAAGGCGTCGAGGAGCCCAACCAACTGGAGATCCTGCGCAGCCTGGACTGCGACCAGGCACAGGGCTACCACCTGGGCCGCCCGATGGCCGTCGCGGACCTGCTACCGAAGCTGACCCCCGACGCAAGCTGACCGGCGGATAGGTGGGTGGCCGACCCGGGTTGGTGCGGCAGGTTCGGGACGGCAGGGCCGCATCAACAAGCGCCTGGCCGCGCGGGCCGGCCACGCACGTCGTGCGCGCGGCCGGCCCCTGGGCTCACAGCAGGTCCGCCAGCCCCAGCTCCCCGACCAGCGCCGGGCCGAACGTCGTGATCTCCACGATCTTCCCGCCGCCCGTGCGGATCACGTCCAACTTGAACGCCCGGAACTCCGTGTCCCCGGGCCGTCGCAGGTAGCTCGCGGCGGCCGGCATCCGGTTGGCCGCCGTCGGCACCAACCGCCAGTCCCCTTCCCGATCGGCGCCGAATGCCCGCTCCAGCAACGGAACCAGTGCGTCGAGCCCGTCGAAGCGTGCCGGGTACGGCGGCATGGTGACCCGGATGTCCGACGCCGCCGCGGAGATCGCCGCGGCCGCGTCGCAGCGTTCGTGGGCATCGATGAACCGGCGCAGCAGTTCCTTCTCCGCCGCCGACGCCGACCCGGCCACCCACTCGGCCCGCTGGGCCGGCAGGTGTTCGGCCATGGTCGCGCGCGCCCGCTGCAACGCCGAGTTCACCGCTGCCACACTCGTTTCCAGGAGCGTGGCCGTCTCGCCCGCCGTCCACCCCAACACGTCCCGGGCGATCAGTGCGGCCCGCTGCCGGGCCGGCAACGTCTGGAGGGCCACCAGGAACGCCAGTTCGATCGTCTCCCTGGCCACCGCGACGGAGTCCGGCTCGTCCGCCTCGTCCAGCAGCCGGTCCGGGTACGGCGTCAACCACGGCACCTCGACGAACGACTCGGTCACCGTCGGGCGGCGGGCGCTGCGGCGCAACTGGTCCAGGCACACGTTCGTGGCGATCTTGTACAGCCACGCCCGCGGGTTCGTGCCGTCGAACGACGACTGGTTGCGCCACGCCCGCAGCAGCGTCTCCTGCACGGCGTCCTCGGCCTCGTCGAAGGACGCCAGCATCCGGTAGCAGTGGACGTGCAGTTCCCTGCGGTGCTCCTCGGCCACCGCGGCGAAGTCGCTCATCGTGGCCCACGCTCCTGCAGCAGCCAGGTGTTGCCGTCGGGGTCGGCGAACTCGGCGAACGAGTTGTAGTCCGCGTGCGCCGGGTCGGGTCCCGGTTGCCAGCCCGACGGCGTCATGTGCCGGATGTCGCCGACCGCCAGCCCGCGCGACGTCAACTCCGCGTGCACCGCGGCGATGTCCCGCACCACCAGGTGCAGCCCGCGCACCGACCCGGGCTCGGCGTCGGTGATGCCGACGCCGAACGCGATCGAGCACGCCGAACCGGGCGGGTCCAGCTGCACGACCCGGAAGTCGTCGCCCGCGCGGTGGTCGACGTGCACGGCGAAGCCGAGCTGTTCGGAGTAGAACGCCTTTGCCCGGTCCACGTCGGACACCGGCAGCAACACGAGTTCCAGAGCGAGATCCATGACTTCCCCGTTCACCGCAGCACCAGTCCACACGTCACGTTCGTCATCGTCCCGGTGATCCCCGCCGCCCGGTCGGACGCGAGGAATGCCGCCGTCTCCGCGACGTCGGCCGCCCTCGGTGTCCGGCGCAGCGCCGCCATCCCGGAGATCATCTGGTCGACGACGGCCGGGTCGGACACGGTCGGCCCACCCACGGCGGCCAGCTTCTCCGTGGTCAGCGTGTCGATCACGCCGGCCGTCCAGATGCCGCAGACGCGCACCCCGTGCGGTCCCACCTCGGCCGCAAGGTAACGCATGAAGGACTCCGTCGCCGCGTCGGCCGGTCCGGTGCTGCCCATCCCGGGCATGGCGCCTGCTCCGGAGGCGCTGTTCAGGTGCAGGATCACGCCGGACCCCTGCTCGATCATGACGCGGGCCGCGGCCCGGGCCGTGACGAACGACGACGTGAGACCGGTTGTGACCGCACGCAGCAGGTCGGGGACCGTCATGTCGACCAGCGGGACGTTCTGCACGTCACCGCGGCTGATCAGGTTGAACGAGACGTCGACACGGCCCACCGACCGCACGTGCTCGTCGACCGCCCGCTCGTCGGTGGCGTCGAGCGCGGCCACCACCGCCGTCCCGCCTGCCGCCTCGATGTCCGTCGCCACGGCCGCCAGGGCCGCGCGGGTCCGGCCCACCAGGTGCACCGTCGCGCCTTCGCGGGCGAACGTCCTGGCCACCTGGCTGCCCAGGCCGCCAGCCGCACCGTAGATGATCGCCGTTCGTCCGCCGAGCATGTCCGCCTCCGATGATGTCGTGATTGCCGATGACACGACATGGAACGACGGGGCGCGGAAAAACTCATCGGTCCGTCGATGACCTGATCGCCATGATCATGGTGACGGCGAGAACGCCCAGGCCAACGAGGTGGTACGTGAGGTCGATCGCGGAGCCGCCGCGCAGCGTGAAGCTCAGGCCGACCAGGAAGCCGACGATCGCGAACCCGACGGTCGCCAGCGCGGACGTCCGGGCCGTGGCCGGTGAGCCGAACACCGCGACCACCCCGCCCGCGAGGACGACGGCGATGACGGCCTCGGCGATCCCGGCGCCGTCCGACCGGAACGCACCGGAACCGGACGGCAGGCCTCCGGTCAGGTGCAGGGAGGACATGACGGCGAGGCTGACGGCCATGACACCCATGAGGGTCCCGACGACCGGCGAGACACCCCGTCGCACAGAAGTTGATGCAGCCATACCGCCATCGTCACCGTCAGCGGCCGCCCGCGCGTCGGCCCCGAGGCGACATCCGGGCTTACCGCACACGGCGTACGCCGCCGGCGACGTACACACGGCCGAGTGAACCGCTTGCCGCCCAAGGCAATTCACACGAAAGACACGCACGGGTCGGATCGGGTCGTTTCGGGGGAAGGCCCAGCACCGGGGGGGTTGAGTGCTGGGCCTTCCGTGCCTGTGATGTCGGCCGGGCTCCGTTCGGTGTTACAGCTTCCGTTGGGGTGAAATGGATTCGTCGCCGATGGCACGATGGGGGCATGAGCGAGGCCACGGGTCCGGGCGCCGTCACCGCGGACGGCTGTGCTGTCGATGTCTATCTGCGACTGCCCGTGATGGGCGAACCGGAGCTGATTGACGGTGCGGTGCCGGCCGGCGCGAGCATCCTGGACCTGGGTGCCGGTGTCGGCCGGGTCGCCGATCCGCTCGTGGCGCTGGGCCACCGGGTGGTCGCCGTGGACGACTCGCCGGACATGCTGGCGCACGTGCGTGCCGCCGAACCGGTGTTGAGCACGATCGAGGAGTTGGCGCTCGGCGAGCGGTTCGGCGCCGTGGTCATGGCCAGCAACCTGGCCAACACCCCGGACGAGCGCACGCGGCGCGCGCTGTTCGCCGCCGCCCGGCGGCACGCGGACGGGCTCGTGCTGTGCCAGTGGCACACGCCGGACTGGTTCGACGCGTTGCGGCCGGGTCCGGGGCGGCCGGGCCAGGTGGGTCCGGTGACGACCCGGCTGGACGTGCACACCGTTGCCGACAGGATCGTGGACGCGACGGTGGAGTACCAGGTCGACGGCCACACGTGGACGCAGCGGTTCCGGGCCCGCCGGTTCGACGAGGCGGAACTGGCCGCCGAACTGGCGGCGAACGGCCTGGTTTTCGACCGGTTCCTCACCGATGACCGGTCATGGTTCGCGGCGCGTCCCATTCCGACTACGCGTTGAGCATCGCGGCCAGGCCGTCGAGCAGGGCGGTAAGGCCGCGGCGGAACTCGTCGGCCTGCGCGACCCGCCGGGCGGCGGTCGCGGTCTCGACCATGAGCGGGAACTCGTCCGGCGGCAGCTCGGTGAGCGCGACGGTGCCCGGGCCGGCGAGCGGACCGAAGTGTTCGAGCTGGATCGCGCCGGTGAGGTAGCTGAGCAGGCTGCGCAGCGCGACGACCCGCCGCTGGCCGGTGAACCCGGCGGCGGTGAGGATGCCCAGCACGGCCTCGGGCCAGCGCACCAGCAGCGGCGACGCGTGCCGGTGCTTCAGGGTGAGCGGGATGATCTCGGGGTGCGCCGCCACGGCGGACCGGATGCGCTCGACCATGACGGTGACCTTGTGCTGCCAGGTGCCGCGCGCCGGCGGCGTGACGTCGACGGCGCCGACGACGAGCTCGACGACGAGCCGTTCCAGATGGTCGCGGTCGCGGACGTAGCGGTAGAGCGACATGGTGCCCATGCCCAGCTCCTTGCCCACGGCCCGCATGGACAGGTCGGCGAGCCCGTCGCGGTCGATCACGGCGAGCGTGGCCCGCGCGACGTCGTGGTCGGTGAGCGAACGTGGTCGTGGCATCGAGTTGACAGCGTACAACATACGCTCATAACGTGGGTTAAGCGTACAACGCACGCTTACGACGGAGGGTCTTCATG
>DASZXM010000992.1:0-10302 GCA_035546415.1 Pseudonocardiaceae bacterium | reverse complement strand
GCGCCGCTGTTCACGTCGAAGGTGCTGCGCAGCGGCACGAACGTGACGCTGGCCAGCTACGGCCCGTCCATCCGGACGTGCCTGGCCGCGGCGACGGCCGCCGAGACGGACGGCATCAGCGTCGAGGTCATCGACCTGCGCACGCTGTCCCCGCTGGATCTGGACCCGGTGTTCGAGTCGGTGCGCGGGACCGGCCGGCTGGTCGTGGTGAGCGAGTCGCCGTCGGAGGCGTCCATCACCTCCGAGGTCGCCACCCGCGTGCAGCAGGAGTGCTTCTACTCGCTGGAGGCGCCGGTGCTGCGGGTCACCGGGTTCGACACGCCGTATCCGCCCACCAAGCTGGAGGACGACTTCCTGCCGGACCTGGACCGGGTGCTGCACGCCGTCGACCGCTCGCTGGCCTGGTGAGGGGTCGTCCATGCCTGACTACAAGCGATTCAACCTGCCCGACACCGCGGAGGGCCTGACCGAGGCGGAGATCCTCGGCTGGCAGGTGAAGCCGGGCGACGACGTCACGGTCAACCAGATCCTGGTGGAGATCGAGACGGCGAAGGCGGCGGTGGAGCTGCCGTCGCCGTGGGCCGGCCGGGTCACGGAACTGTTGGTGGAACCGGGCCAGACCGTGGACGTGGGCGTGCCGATCATCGTGATCGACGTCGACCCGGACGGCACGGCGCCCGCGGCCGCCGCCAACGGTGCGGCGGTGGAGAACGCGGCGGAGAGCGCGGTGCCCAACCTCGTCGGCTACGGTCCGAAACAGACGGCGGCCCGCCGCCGTCCCCGGATCGCGGCCGCGGCGGCCGTCACGGCACCACCGCCGGCGGAACCCGTGGTGGCCGAACCGGTGCGCGTCGTCGAGCCGGTGCGGCCGGTTCCGGGCGGTTACGTGCCGCTGGCCAAACCGCCGGTGCGCAAGCTGGCCAAGGAGCTGGGTGTCGACCTGTACGACCTGGCCGGCAGCGGGCCGTCCGGCGTGATCACCCGTGAGGACGTCCGGCGCGCGGTCACGGCGGAACCGGAATCCGTTGCGGCACAACCGGCTTACGAACCGGCGACGCGTGAGCGCCGGGTGCCGGTCAAGGGTGTGCGCAAGGCGACGGCCCAGGCAATGGTGTCCAGCGCGTTCACCGCACCGCACGTCACGGAGTTCCTGACCGTCGACGTGACGCCGATGATGGAGTTGCGCGCACGGTTGAAGAACGATCCGCGGTTCGCCGGGACCAAGCTGACACCGCTGGCGTTCGCCGCGAAGGCGGTGTGCCTCGCGGTGAAGCGCACACCGGACGTGAACGCGACGTGGGACGACGCGACGGGTGAGATCGTCTACAAGTCCTACGTGCACCTGGGTATCGCGGCCGCGACACCGCGCGGCCTGGTGGTGCCGAAGATCCGCGACGCCGACCAGCTGACGCTGCCCGAACTGGCGGCGGCACTGGAGCGGCTCACGGCGACGGCCCGGGAGGGCAGGACACCGCCCGCGGACATGCTCGGCGGCACGTTCACGATCACCAACGTCGGCGTGTTCGGCGTGGACACCGGAACACCGATCATCAATCCCGGCGAGTCGGCGATCCTGGCGTTCGGGGCGATCCGTGACATGCCCTGGGTGGTGGACGGTCAGGTGGTGCCGAGGAAGGTGTGCCAGCTGTCGCTGAGCTTCGACCACCGGGTCGTGGACGGCGAACAGGGCAGCCGCTTCCTGGCCGACGTCGGGGCGCTGCTGGCCGACCCGGCGACGGCGATCACGTACTGAGGCAGATGGGGCCGGTCCGTGCGGACCGGCCCCGTCGTCTCACAGCCGTTCCACGATCGTCGCGTTCGCCAGCCCGCCCGCCTCGCACATCACCTGCAGGCCGAAGCGGGCGTCGCGCTGTTCCAGCGCGTTGACCATGGTGGTCATGATGCGGGCGCCGCTGGCGCCGAGCGGGTGGCCGATGGCGATGGCGCCGCCGTTGACGTTCACCTTCGCGCTCGGCACGCCCGTTTCCCGCTGCCACATCAGGACGACCGACGCGAACGCCTCGTTGACCTCGAACAGGTCGATGTCGTCGACGGTCAGGCCGGCGCGCGCCAACACCTTGTGGGTGGCCGGGATGATGCCGGTCAGCATCAGGAGCGGGTCGTCGCCGACGACGGCGAACGTGTGCAGCCGGGCGCGGGGGCGCAGGCCCAGTTCGGCGGCCTTGTCGCTGGTGGTGATCAGCAGGGCGGCCGAGCCGTCGTTGATCGGGCTGCTGTTGCCGGCGGTGACGTGCCAGCCGATCCGCGGGAAGCGCGCGGACATCGCGTCGCTGCGGAACGCGGGGCGCAGTCCGGCCATGACCTCCAGGGTGCCGCCGGTGCGGATGGTCTCGTCGGCGGTGACCTCCCGGATCGAACCGTCGGCCTGCGCCGCCTTCAGCGGCACGATCTCGTTCGCGAACCGCCCGGAGTCCCGCGCCGTGGCCGCCTTGGCGTGGCTGGACAGCGCGAACTCGTCCAGTTCGGTGCGGCCGATATCCCATTTGGTGGCGATCAGTTCGGCGCTGATGCCCTGCGGCACGAGGCCGTCCGGGTAGCGCTCGGCGATGCCGGGCCCGAACGGGTCGCTGCCGGGCAGCACGTTCGACCCCATGGGTACCCGGCTCATCGACTCGACGCCGCCTGCGATGACGACGTCGTACGCGCCGGACAGCACTCCCTGGGCGGCGAAGTGGACGGCCTGCTGGGACGAGCCGCACTGCCGGTCGATCGTGGTCGCCGGCACCGACTCGGGAAACCCGGCGGACAGCCACGCCCACCGGGTGGTGTTCATGGCCTGCTCACCGATCTGCGTCACGGTGCCGCCGATGACGTCGTCCACGACGGCGGGGTCGATGCCGGCACGGTCGACCAGCGAACGGAGGCTGTGCGCGAAGAGGGGAACGGGATGCACGGACGACAGCGCACCGCCGGGCTTGCCCTTGCCGACGGGTGTCCGGACGGCTTCGACGATGACGGCGTCTCGCATGACTCCTCCAAGTCAGTTGGAATCCTGAACTCAGAGTAGCCCGTTGCGTTGGAAAATCCTACTGACAGGTAACGCGGCCCGGCGGCACACGATCGGAGCGGCGACGGTCAGGCCGGGCGGTCGCTCGTGGTGCGCCGAGCGGCGAGGTCCTGGAGCAGCGAGTCGACGCCGACGATGTCCTCGTCCTCGCCGGCCAGCCTCGGGTCCACGTCCGACGCGTACAGCAGCGGCGTGTTCTGCGCGTCCGCGAAGCTGTTGATGATGCCGCGGACCGCGGCCGCCGAGATGCCGGCGCGCAACGCGTTGTCGACCATCTCGCGGATGGTGTGCTCGGCGGCCATCATCTGGGCGAGCGCCGTGTGATAACGCTGCACCGCGACGGTGAGGCCCTCGGTGTGTTCCAGGAGGACCTTGGGCAGTACGACGGGCCGAAGCTGCTCGTCTCTCACACAGAACGACGGTACCCGCGTGACCCGTACGGGTGACGGCTCGCACCACTCGTTCGGACCAGCGACCCAGACGTGATGCGTATCACCCCTAAGCCCAAGGGAGGCGAACGGCGTGCGCAAACGCGGTGGCAGTCGCCCCGGTCAGCCGCGCGGCAGGTCGAACAGGCCGGTCATGCCGGCGGCGAAGCCGAGGTCGCCCTTGACCTTCACCTTGCCCATCATGAACAGCACCGGGGCGGACGCGTTCCGCGTGATCAGCCGCAGGAACTCGATGGGACTCAGGGTGATCGTGACGCGCGGGTCCCGGGTGGCCGTCCGGTTCACGGTGCAGGTGCCGTTCTCGATGATCGTCTCGTAGCGATCGAACCCGCCCTCGCCCGTGCCGCCGGTCAGCCGCCAGTGCACGACGGCCGTCACCCCGGCGGCGCGGTCGGCACGCAGATGGCCGCCCATGCGCCGGAAGATCTCGTCCAACACCTTGGTGCGCAGCGCCGGCTCGCCCATCACCTCGGTCATCTGGGCGCCGGAGGCCTGGGTGACGATCGCCGCGAACGTGTGCGGATCGACCTGACTCAAGTCCAAGCCGTCCAGCATCTCCGTGATGTCCGACATGCCGCCTCCCACTGAACCTACCTTAGGTAAGTCTACTTATCAGTAGATATTCGGACAACCATCTGTCGCTAGGCTGGGTGACCACGCGTGGTGCGGGGGCCCGAATCGACGACCTGGGAGGAGCTGACCGATGTCGCTGGCCGGGGACGGGCCACCGGTGCGTGCCAAACGCCTGCCGCGCGCGGTGCGCGAGCGCCAGATACTCGACGCCGCCGTCGCCGTGTTCTCCAAGCACGGGTACCACGACGCGTCGATGGACGAGATCTCCGAGGTCGCCGGCATCTCCAAGCCGATGATCTACGCCTACCTGGGCGCCAAGGAGGACCTGTTCGCCGCCTGCATCCACCGCGAGGCCACGCTGCTGTTGGAATCGGTGGTCGGCGGCATCGAACCGGGCCAGCCGCCGGATGTCCAGCTGTGGCACGGGTTGCGGTCGTTCTTCGGGTTCGTCGAGGAGCACAAGGAGAGCTGGCGGGTGCTGCACCGCCAGTCGATCGCGCAGGGCGGGCCGTTCACCGAGGAACTGATGGCGATGCGGCAGCGCGCGATCAGCCTGGTGGCGGCCGTGCTGATGCGAACCGGCACCGACGAGGGCGTCGGCAAGGCGGCGTCGATCACCGGTGAGGCGCTGGCGGCGGCACTGGTCGGCGCGGGCGAGTCGCTGGCCGACTGGTGGCTGGACCACCCGGACGACTCGGCGAGCGCGATCGCGTCCCGGCTGATGAACCTGGTGTGGATGGGGTTCGGCAACCTCGTCGAGGACCGGGTGTGGAAGCCGCCTAAGGAGTGATCACACCGTGTAGGTGTGGCTTGCCGGTGCGCTGGTCGCGCAGTTCGAACGTGTCGTCCGTCGCGGTCAGCGCGACGGTCGCCGGCAGCGGTATCGGCAGCTTGAACCGCACGTCCACGGTGTGCGCCGCGGGCAGCCTGCCCTCGTAGTACGCCAGGCAGCGGGCCATCGACCACATGCCGTGCGCGATGGCGCGCCGGAAGCCGAACAGCCGGGCCGTCAACGGGTACAGGTGGATCGGGTTGCGGTCGCCGGACACGTCGGCGTAGCGGCGTCCGGTGTCACCGGGCACCCGCCAGACGGCCGTCGGCCGCCCGGCTGGCGCGGCCTCCCGTTCGGAGCGGGTGCCCCCGCCGGTGCGGCGCAGGTACGTGCTCGTCTCGGTCCACACCGGTTCGCCGTCCGCGCTGACCTCGCTGACCATGTCGAACTGCGTGCCGCGCTCGTGCGGGCGCAGGTGCTCCGCGCGCACCCGCACGACCAGTGGCTCGTCCACGTGCAGCGGGCGGGTCCGGGTGATCCGGTTGGCGACGTGCACCAGGCCGATCATCGGGAACGGGAACGCGTCGTCGGTCATCAGCGCGACCTGCGGGCCGAAGACGAGCAGGTGCGGGAACGTCACCGGCAGCTCGTCGGTCAGCCGGAAGCCGCACACCCGGTCGTACGCGGCGAGCCGGGCACGGTCGACGCGCACGCCGGACCGGGCCAGTTCGGTGGTCGGCAGCGCGGACTCCCGGCGGCCGGGCCGGATCGCGCCCAGCGCGGCCTTGGCGAACAGGGCGGTCAGGTTCGGTTCGGTGTCGAGTTCGACGGTCATGTCAGGCACCCAGCAGGCTCTGTCCGCACACGCGGACCACGTTGCCGTTCACCCCGGTCGATCCCGGGTTCGCGTACCAGGCAATGGTTTCCGCGACGTCCACCGGCAACCCGCCCTGGGACATGCTGTTCATCCGCCTGCCGGCCTCCCGGATGAACAGCGGCACGGCCGCCGTCATCCGCGTCTCGATGAAACCGGGCGCGACGGCGTTGATCGTGCTGCCCTGCCGGGCCAGCTTCGCGGCGTACGCGCCCACCATGCCGATGACACCGGCCTTGGACGTGGCGTAGTTGGTCTGCCCGACGTTGCCCGCGATGCCGGCGATCGACGAGACGCCGATGATCCTGCCGTTGCCGCGCAACGCCTTCTTCGCCAGCAGCGCGTCGTTGACGCGCAGCTGGGCGGCCAGGTTCACGCCGAGCACGGCGTCCCAGCGGTCGGCGTCCATCTTGCCCAGCGTGCGGTCGCGGGTGATGCCGGCGTTGTGCACGACGATGTCGACGCCGCCGTGCCGGGTGGTGAGGTGGTCGACGAGCCGCGCGGGGGCGTCGTCGGCCGTGATGTCCAGTTGCAGCGACTCGCCGCCGACCCGGTTGGCCACCGCCGACAGGTCGGCGCCCTGCGCCGGGACGTCCAGGCACACCACGTGGGCGCCGTCGCGGGCCAACACGTCGGCGATCGCGGCGCCGATGCCCCGGGACGCGCCGGTCACCAGCGCCACCTTGTCGCGCAGCGGCGTCGCCCAGCTGTCCGGCACCGCGAGGTTGTCCGGTTTCACCGCGCCGATCCGCACCACCTGGCCGGACACGTAGGCCGACTTGGCGGACAGCAGGAACCGCACGGTCGACTCGATGGCAGGTTCGGCGCCCTTCGCGACGTACACCAGTTGCACGGTGCCGCCGCGCCGCAGTTCCTTGCCGACCGACCGGGTGAAGCCCTCCAGCGCGCGCTGCGCGATCTTCTCGGCGGCCGGCGTGACGCTCTCCGGCGGTGTGCCGAACACGAGGACCCGGCCGCATGTGCCGAGGCCGCGGATCACCGGGTGGAAGAAGTCGTACAGCTGGCGCAGCTGCTCCGGTGACGTGATGCCGGTGGCGTCGAACACGAGCGCGCCGTAACGGGCGTCCTCGGCGGCGGTGGTGTGCACATCGGCGTCGGCCTTGGTCAGGATCGCCGACACGGTCTCCACCACGCGGCCGCCCTCGGCGGCGCCGACCAGGGCGGGCCCGGTGAGCAGCGGCTGGCCGGGCTGGTAGCGCCGCAGCGGGACGGGGTTGGGCAGGCCGAGCCGTGTGACGAGCAGCTTGCCCAGGCCCGTGCTGGCGAACTGCTGGTACCGGTCGGTCATCACGCCGCCTTCCTACTGACAGGTAAGACTACTCGCTAGTAGGTTACTATCGTCGACAGAGTCATACCCCCGCACGCCCCCGGAGGGCAACATGACCGCATCGGTCCGGCGGGTGGCCGTACTGGGCGGCAACCGCATCCCGTTCGCCCGGTCCAACAGCCGCTACGCCCAGGCGTCCAACCAGGACATGTTCACCGCGGCGCTGGACGGACTGGTCAGCCGGTTCGGGCTGGCCGGCGAGCGGGTCGGCGAGGTCGTCGGCGGTGCCGTCCTCAAGCACAGCCGCGACTTCAACCTCGTGCGCGAGTGCGTGCTGGGCAGCAGGTTGGCTGCGGACACCCCCGCGTACGACGTGCAGCAGGCGTGCGGCACGGGCCTGCAGTCGATCATCGCGGTGGCGAACAAGATCGCGCTGGGCCAGATCGACTCGGGCATCGCGGGCGGTGTCGACACCACCAGCGACGCACCGCTGGCGCTCAACGAGGACCTGCGCCGCATCCTGGTCGCGCTCAACAGCGCCAAGTCGATCGGCGCCCGGCTGAAGCTGCTGACCAGGCTGCGCCCCGGCCAGATCGTGCCGGACATCCCGCGCAACGCCGAGCCGCGCACCGGACTGTCCATGGGCGAGCACGCCGCGATCACCGCGCGCGAGTGGGGCATCGGCCGCGAGGAGCAGGACGAACTGGCCGCCACCAGCCACCAGCGGCTGGCCGCCGCGTACGACCGCGGTTTCTTCGACGACCTGGTCACGCCCTACCTGGGCCTGACGCGCGACCAGAACCTGCGCCCCGACTCCACGGCCGACAAGCTCGCCACGCTCAAACCGGTGTTCGGCGGCGAGGACGGCACGATGACGGCCGGCAACTCGACGCCGCTCACCGACGGCGCTTCCGTCGTGCTGCTGGCCAGCGAGGAGTGGGCCGCCGAGCACCGGTTGCCGGTGCTGGCGTACCTCACGTACTCCGAGACGGCCGCGGTCGACTACGTGCACGGCGGCGACGGCCTGCTGACCGCACCGGTGTTCGCGGTGCCGCGGATGCTGGCGCGCGCCGGGATCACGTTGGCGGACTTCGACTTCTACGAGATCCACGAGGCGTTCGCGTCCCAGGTGCTGGCCACGCTGCGCGCCTGGGAGGACCCGGCGTTCTGCAAGCAGCGGCTGGGCCTGGACGAGCCGCTGGGCTCGGTCGACCGGGCCAGGCTGAACGTCAACGGCTCGTCACTGGCCGCGGGCCACCCGTTCGCCGCGACCGGTGCCCGGATCGTGGCCACGCTGGCGAAACTGCTGGCCGAGCGCGGTTCCGGCCGGGGACTGGTGTCGATCTGCGCGGCGGGCGGCCAGGGCGTGACGGCGATCCTGGAACGTCCATGACGATGTATTTGGTCATCTAGCGGAAGATCTAGATTCGACTATCGAACGCGATGCGCCACCGGCGTCGGACGCCGTATCTATCCTGCGCGCATGGCTTTCGACTTCCAGGTCGTGGTCGACTGCGCCGAGCCCCACGCGCTCGCCGACTGGTGGGCGGACGCACTGGGCTGGGTCGTCGAACCGAGCGACGAGAACTTCATCCGGGACATGATCGACCAGGGCCTGGCCACCGACGCGGACACCACCCGGCACAAGGGCCGGCTGGTGTGGCGCACCGGCGCCGCGATCCGCCACCCGGACGGCCCCGACCGCGGCCCGCGCAAGCGCATCCTCTTCCAGCAGGTGCCGGAGCGGAAGACCGTGAAGAACCGGGTGCACCTGGACGTCTGGGTGGGCGCGGACAACGTGGACGCCGTCGTCGCGCGGCTGACCGCGAACGGTGGCGCGTTCCGCTACCGGGGGAAGCAGGGACCGCACTCCTGGGTGACGATGGCCGACCCGGAGGGCAACGAACTGTGCATCTCGTAGTGGCGGCCGACACGCCGTAGCGAAATCTCGCGGAATATCGGGCCGAGCCTAGAAACAGCGATACGGTCCGATGGTGGACCCGGTGCGCAATCCGTTCGCCCCCGGCGCCGGCCAGCGACCACCCGAGCTGGCAGGACGGGACCGCGAGGTGGCCGCCTTCGACGTGGTGCTGGAACGGGTGGCCCGGGGCCGGCCGGAGCGCAGCCTCGTGCTGACCGGCCTGCGTGGCGTCGGCAAGACGGTGCTGCTCGGCGAGCTGCGGTCGATGGCGGTGCGCCGGGGTTGGGGCGCCGGCAAGATCGAGGCGCGTCCGGACTCCGAACTGCGCCGCCCGCTGGCGGCCGCGCTGCACCGGGCAGTGCGCGACCTGGCCGTGCGACACCGGGCGCCGGACCGCGTCGAGACGGTGCTGGGCGTGCTCAAGGCGTTCGCGCTGCGCGCCAACCCGGACAACGCCAAGCTCCGGGACCGCTGGCAGCCGGGCATCGACGTGCCGGCCGCCGTGGGTCGGGCGGACTCCGGTGACATCGAGATCGACCTCGTCGAACTGTTCACCGACGTCGCGGAGCTGGCCCAGGACGTCGGCACGGGCGTGGCGCTGCTCATCGACGAGATGCAGGACCTCTCATCGGACGACATCTCGGCGCTGTGCGCCGCGTGCCACGAGCTGTCCCAGTCGGGTGCGCCGCTGGTGGTCGTCGGCGCGGGCCTGCCGCACCTGCCGGCGGCGCTGTCGGCCAGCAAGTCGTACTCGGAGCGGCTGTTCCGCTACGTCCGCATCGACCGGCTGGACCGGGACGAGATGAACCGGGCCGTGCTGACGCCGGTGGCCAGGGAGATGGCGGGCATCGCGCCGGACGCGCTGGACGCGCTGTTCGAGGCGTCCGGCGGCTATCCGTACTTCATCCAGGCGTACGGCAAGGCGGCGTGGGACGCGGCACCGGCCGACCCGATCACGGCCGAGGACGTCGCGGTCGCCGCGCCGGAGGCGGAGGCCGAACTGGCGGTGGGCTTCTTCGGATCCCGCTACGAACGCGCGACACCGGCCGAACGTGAGTACCTGCGCGCGATGGCGGAGCTCACGGAGGGCCGGGACGAGGGTGCCGGCAGCTCGGACGTGGCGATCTTCCTGGGCCGCAAGCCGTCATCGCTGTCCCGGGCCCGCGACTCGCTGATCAAGAAGGGCTTGGTCTATTCGGCCGAGCGCGGCCGGATCGCTTTCACAGTGCCACATTTCGGCCGGTTCCTGCTCGGACGGGACGAGTAGGCCGTTCGGCGTAGCGTAGCCAACATGTGATCTGAGTCACGTATGCTGCACGTGTAACGACATCGGATCACCAACCGATGTCCAGTGTGGTTCCAGGTGCTGCCGGACCCCCGACCTGGCAGCACCTGGA
>DASZXM010000991.1:0-7215 GCA_035546415.1 Pseudonocardiaceae bacterium | reverse complement strand
CACGTCGTGCTTGCGTGCCTCCTCCAGCACACCGGAACTGCTCGACGACGGGACCGAGATCAACAGGCCACCCTCGCCCAGCACCGGGATCGACCGCAGTCCGGTCTCGCCACCGACCAGGTCCAGCACGACGTCCACCGTGCCGACCACGTCCTCGAACCGGGTGGTCCGGTAGTCGACCAGTTCGTCGGCACCCAACTCGGTGAGCACCGGGTGGTTGGCCGCGCTCGCCGTACCGATCACGTGGGCGCCCAGCGCCTTCGCGATCTGCACGGCGAGGTGGCCGACACCGCCGGACGCGGCGTGCACCAGCACCCGCTGGCCCGGCTGCACGTGGGCCGTGTCGACCAGTGCCTGCCACGCCGTCAACCCGGCCAGCGGCAGGCCGGCCGCCTGCGCCACCGTCAGCTCCGCCGGTCGGCGCACGAACTGCCGGGACGGCGCCGTCACGTACTCCGCGTACGCCGCCGCCTCCTGCGGGAACCGTGGCATGCCAAGGACTTCGTCGCCCACCGCGAACCTCGTGACACCGCCGCCGAGCGCGTCGACCACGCCGGTCACGTCCCAGCCGACCGTGCACGGCAGCCCGAGCCGCCCGTTGCCGGCGCGCGTCTTGAAGTCCACCGGGTTCACGCTCGTCGCCGCCACCCGGACGCGCACCTCCGTCGGACCCGGGTCGGGTCGCGGCACCTCCTCGATGCGCAGCACGTCAGGACCGCCGAACTCGTGTTGCCGAATGGCACGCATCGTCGTCACGGGCACCAAGCTACGCCCGGGCCGCGCGCAGCGTCGTGCGTGCCAGCGCGATCGACACCACGGCACCCACGCCGGTGAGCAGCGCGATCCAGGACAGCGTCGTCCCGATCGCCGTGGCCGACGCGTGCGCCACCGGATGCCCGGCCAGCGTGAGGAACAGGCTGCCGAACACCGCGACGCCGACGACCTGCCCCAGTTGGAACGTCGTCGTGACCAGGCCGCTGGCGTCCGCCGCCGAAGTCGATGGCACGTTGACCAGGGTGTGCGTCATCAGCGGGCCGAACGCCGTGCCGATGCCGACGCCGAAGAGCAGCAGGGTCGCCGCGATCACCACGCTGGAGCTCTCCTGGTGCGCCAACGCGATCGCCGTGACCAGGTAGCCCAGGCCGCCGACCGCGAACCCCGCCGTGACCAGGGCATGGTGCACGCGCGCCGGCAAGCGGCGCCAGTGGTAGCCGCACAGGCCGAACAACGCGCCCGCCGGTGCCCACGTCAGACCGGCGCGCAGCGCGCTGTCACCCAGACCGGACTGGAGGTGCAGCGTCATCGCGAACAGGAAACCGCCGTAGGCGACCATGCCGCACGCCAGCGTCGCCAACCCGGACGACACTCCCGGCACCCGCAGCACCGTGAAGTTCATCAGCGGGTGCTCGATCCGCCGCTCCACCGCCACGAACACCGCGGCCAGCACCAGGCCCAGCGCCAGGCACACGAACGTCCACGCGGGCCAGCCCTGCTGGTGGCCCAGCACCAGGGGCAGCACGACCAGGCACACCGCGGGGACCGAGATCGCCAGGCCGATCAGGTCCAGCCGCCGCGACCCGGTCGGCCGGTCGACCGGCATCAGCCGGGGGACCAGGGCGATCACGGCGACGCCGATCGGCACGTTCACCAGGAACACCGGCCGCCAACCGGTGCCCAGGACGTCCGCGCTGACCAGCAGGCCGCCGATCACCATGCCGCACACGGCGCCGACGGCGATCACCGCCGAGTACGCCGACAGCGCCTTGGCCCGTGCGTTGCCGGCGAACCGGGTCTGAATCGTGCTCATGATCTGCGGCATCATCAGCGCCGCGCCCGCACCCTGGACGACGCGCGCCACGACGAGCACCAGGGCCGTCGGTGCCAGGCCGCACAGCAGGGAACTGGCGGTGAACGTGACCACGCCGACGAGGAACATGCGGCGCCTGCCGTACAGCTCACCCAGGCGGGCGCCGGTGATCAGGCACATCGCGTAGCTCACCGTGTATCCGGCGACCACGAGCTGCAACATCGAGCCGGACGTGTGCAAATCGGTTTGCAGTGACGGGATCGCCACGTTGACGATGGTGACGTCGAGCAGTGCCATGAACTGCCCGGCCAGCAGCACCCCCAGCATCAGCCAGCGCTGCCGGTCGCCGGTCACCTCTGGCGGACGGGTCAGGACAGGGTTCGTTGTCATGACCACCACCCTCGGGCGATCGAGGGTGCGACACCGAGAGCCCACCGATGCTGTTACCAGGACTACCACCTTCCACGCGCCGGACTGTCGGTGGAAGGGGCGAGGATGGGGACGTGACCGCAGCGGACACCGTCACCGGGCGCCGACGCGAACTGGGCGCCTTCCTCAAGGCGCGCCGGGCCAGGGTCGCGCCCGAGGACGTCGGCCTGCCACCGGGCACCCGCAGGCGTACCGCTGGCCTGCGCCGCGAGGAGGTGGCGCTGCTGGCCGGCGTGGGCGTCACCTGGTACACGTGGCTGGAACAGGGCCGGCCGATCAACGCCAGCGCCCAGGTGCTGGACGCCGTCGCCCGCACGCTGCGCCTCGACCTGGCCGAACGCCGTCACCTCTACCAGTTGGCCGAGGCGACACCGAGCCGCGGTTGGGCACCGGCGTCGACCGTGCCCGAGCCGATCCACGTGCTGCTGCGCTCGCTGGACCCGCTGCCGGCCACGCTGATCAACGGCCGGTTCGACATCTTCGCGTCCAACGACGCGCACAAGACGCTGTTCCACGACTGGCACACCAGCCCGTGCGTGCACATGAACCTGCTGTGGTGCTGCGTGACCGAGCCCACCGCGCGTCAGCACATCGAGGACTACGACGGCGAGATCGAGTACATGGTCGCCCGGATGCGGGCGGAGTACGCCGGCCACGTCGGCGACCCGGACTGGGAGGAGGACATCCGCCGGCTGCTGGACATCAACGCGGAGTTCGCCGCCCTGTGGGCCCGCCACGAGGTCATCGAGCCGCGGATGCGCACCCGCGTGTTCACCATGGCCCCGTTCGGGCGGCTCACGTTCGCCGTGCACGAGCTGAACGTCGCCGCGTCCCCCGGCCTGCGCATCCAGGTCAACACGCCCGAGGACACCGCCACGTGGTCGGTGGTGGACCGGCTGCTGGACGGGCCACCGGTCCCGGCGTCGGCGATCCGATAGGCCGTTCGGTCGATGTCGAACAAGCGCATGTCGATATCCGAGCGGGCGGCGTATCGTCCGCCTTGTGGCTGATCTGCGCAGTACGCACTGGTACGGGGGACAGGACCGCAACTCCTACATTCACCGGGCCTGGATGCGCCGCGGCCTGCCCGATTCGGCGTTCGCCGGCCGGCCGCAGATCGCGATCGCCAACACGGCGTCCGACCTGAGCCCGTGCAACAGTCATCTCAACGAGATCGCCAGGAGCGTCTCGCACGGCATCTGGGAGGCCGGTGGCGTCCCACTGGACATGCCCGTCGTCTCACTCGGTGAGACGCAGGTGCGGCCCACGGCGATGCTGTGGCGGAACATGGCCGCGATGGCCGTCGAGGAACTCGTCCGGGCCAACCCGGTCGACGGCGTCGTCCTGCTCGGTGGCTGCGACAAGACCATTCCCGCGCTGCTCATGGGCGCCGCGTCCGTCGACCTGCCGGCCGTCGTCGTGCCCGGCGGCCCGATGCTGACCGGCACGTTCCGCGGGAAGCCGCTGGGCTGCGGCACGGACGTGTGGCGGCTGTCCGAGGAGACACGCGCCGGCACGCTGTCGCAGTCGCAGTTCCTGGAGTCCGAGTCGTCGATGATCCGCAGCCGCGGCCACTGCAACACCATGGGCACGGCGTCCACCATGGGCCTGCTGTCCGAGGCGTTGGGCACCACGCTGCCCGGCACGGCGGGCCTGCCGGCACCGGACAGCAGGCTGCTCGCGAAGGCGCACGACGCCGGTCGGCTGGTCGTCGAGATGGTCACCGAGAACCGCCGCCCGAGCACCACCTGGACACGCGGGTCGTTCCACAACGCGATCGTCGCGCTGGCGGCCATCGGCGGCTCCACCAACGCCGTCGTCCATCTCCTCGCCATCGCCGGACGCCTCGGCGTGGACCTGACCCTCGACGACTTCGACCGGATCGGCGCGGGCGTGCCGCTGCTGGTCGACCTGCAGCCGGCCGGCCGGTTCCTGATGGAGGACTTCCACCGGGCCGGCGGCCTGGCCGCCGTGCTGCGCGAGGTTCAGGACCTGCTGGACCCCACCGCGATCACCGTCACCGGCCGGCCGCTGGTGGAGTACCTGGCCGACGCGGAGATCTTCGACCGCGAGGTCATCCGCACACGGGCGGAGCCGTTGCAGGACAACGCCGGAATCGCCGTGCTGCGCGGCAATCTCGCGCCGGCCGGGGCGATCGTGAAGCCGGCCGCCGCGTCGCCGGACCTGTTGCGGCACCGCGGAAAGGCCGTGGTCTTCGACTCCATCGAGGACTTCCGCGCCCGCATCGACGACCCGGACCTGGACGTGGACGCCGACTCCGTGCTGGTGTTGCGTGGCTGCGGCCCGAAGGGCTACCCCGGCATGCCGGAGGTGTCCAACATGCCGCTGCCCACGAAACTGCTGCGGCAGGGCGTGCGCGACATGGTGCGGGTGTGCGACGGCCGGATGAGCGGCACCGCGTACGGGACGGTCGTCCTGCACGTCGCGCCGGAAGCCGCCGCGGGCGGGCCGCTGGACCGCGTCCGGACCGGCGACTGGATCACGCTGGACGTGCCCGGCAGGCGCATCGACGTCGACATCCCGGACGACGAGCTGGCCGCCCGGCCGCCGTCCACGGCGATGACGGAGGCGTTCGCGAAGCCCCGGCGTGGCTGGGAGAAGCTCTACGTCGACACCGTGCGGGGCGCCGACTCCGGTGCCGACCTGGACTTCCTGGTCGGTTCCAGCGGCGACCACGTGGCCCGCGACTCGCACTGAAAGCGGGGCCCGCCCGAGGGAGAGCCCCGCTTGTCAGAGCGGACGATCAGGCGCCGGGGCCGGAGTAGATCTCGTTCGCCGGCGGCGGGGACACCTTCACCGGCTGCGACCAGCCGGTGAAGTCCAGCTGGCCGGGGCCTTCCGACTTCGGCGCGATCACCCGGACCGGGTAGTGCGGGGTGCTGGACGCGATGTCGATCGTGGTGTTGTCCTTCAGCGTGTAGACGTGCGCCTCGACACCGTTCACGTTGTCGGTGCCGGCTTCCTTGGGCGTCTCCGAACCGGCCGACGACAGGATCTGGTCGAACAGCGTGTTGTAGTCCAGCAACGGCTTCAGGCCGGACACCATGTCGCTGCCGGCCAGCATCGTCGACTTCGACGAGACCCACTTGTCCTGCAGCAGCTGACCGGCGGCGCTGGACGCGTCGACACCGCTCATGTCCAGGACGGCCTTGGTGAACTTCACGTAGTAGACGTTGTCCACCACGATCAGCGGGATCGTGGAGCCGCCCTCGGAGATCGAGCCGGACGCGCTGCCGTCCTTGTTCAGCTGCAGGTCCATGCCGATCTTGTCGCCGCTGTCGACGAGGGAACCCTTGATGTGCACGGCCGTCGCGCCCGAGATGGCGGACTTCACCGAGTCCAGCAGTTGGGCGGGCGCCGGCATGTTCTGGGTGGTGGACACCGCCGCCGACGGCGTGCCCGAGGTGGAACAAGCGGTGACCGCCACGAGCGCGGCCCCGAGCGTCAAGGCTGCGGACAGCCGACGACCAAACATGAACATCCTCCTTGGCAGGTGCACATGCCAGTCGCGCGGCATGTGCCCCGGTATGGTGCACGATCGGGTGACCGTGCCACACACCGGGGCTGTCCCAGTGGGACTGATCAGCCACGGCAGCGCAACAATGCGCACAGCCGCGGAACTGGAGGTCACCGGCGCGTTCCTCGGATGTGTTGCGGAATCGACAGTGCGGCCGCGATGGCGAGGCAGAGGACGGCGACACCGGTGACCTGGCCGAGCGCCCACGCGCCGTAGACGAGGAGACATGTCATGCCGGTGCCGAGTTCGGCCACCGACGTCACGGTCGCCCGCGCGGTGCTGCCGACGTCGGTCTGCAGGCGGGCGTCGGCCGCCAGCCACACCAGGCGGTAGCCGAAGTAGAAGACCGCGACACCGGCCAGTTGGTGCAGGACACCGGCCGCGGCGAGGACGACGGCGGCCGCCGCCATGATCGCGCCGAGTCGCCGCTGCCGGCCACCGACGGCCGCGCCGAGCGCACCGGCGACCGGGATCGCCAGCAGCGCGAACGGGATCACCGTGAGCGGTACGCCCCAGCGGCCGGCCAGGAGCGCGAAGTACTCCTCGACGGCGTCGACACCGCCGAGCAGCGCCACGGCGACCACGGCCCGGCGGACGGCACGGTTCGCGGTCACCTCGGCGACTCCGGCGCGCAGCGTCGCCCAGTAGCCGGGTCCGTCGTCCGTCGCGCCGCGGGTGTCCGGCAGGAGGGTGGCCAAGGCCGCCGCGCACAGGCACATCCCGACGCTGGTCCAGCCGACCGGTGGGTAGCCGCCGAGGGCGAACAGACCGGCCGCCGCGGCCGCCGTCGGGACCTGCGCGAGCAGTTCGGCCGCCCGGATCCAGCCCAGCACGCGCGGGTAGCGGTCCGCCGCGCCCGCGCCGTCCAGTCCGTCGTAGACCAGCGCCTCCAGCGCACCGGAGGACAGCGAGCCACCCAGGCCCCACAGGACGAAACCGCAGGCGAACGCCGGAAACCCGGGGTGCACCGTCCAGAGGGCGAAACAGGCCGCCGTGCCGATGCCGGCCGCCGACACCGCGTACCGGCGGGAGAACCGGTCGGCCAGCGCGCCCATCGGCACCTCGGCGACCAGGCCGGTCACCGTCCAGATGACGAACAGCGCGGAGATGTCCGCGTCGGACAACCCGGTGTGCGCGAACAGAAGGGCGTACAACGGGTAGAACGGGACGATCCCGTCAACCACCGCCCAGGCGACGGCGTGCCCGGTCAGGTGGCGGGGGTCGGTGGAGTGTCAGCGTCAAGCGAAGCCCATGCCACGAGACTAGCGCCCGCCGACGCGCCGAGCGAGGGATTAACAGCCATGGTGTCAGGAGCTCTGGCCGGTGGCGCGCCGCCCGCCCCGCGCGCTGAGTCATGTTTTGCGGGTGGTGCGCGG
Source organism: Pseudonocardiaceae bacterium (assembly GCA_035546415.1). Classification (GTDB taxonomy): domain Bacteria; phylum Actinomycetota; class Actinomycetes; order Mycobacteriales; family Pseudonocardiaceae; genus DATEPR01. The sequence goes on along the minus strand of DASZXM010000991.1, from coordinate 65 downwards.
CCCGCCCGCCGACGCGTCGAGTCATGGTTTTGCCGGTGGCGCGCGGCCCGCCCCCGCGCCGGGCG
>DASZXM010000990.1:0-9148 GCA_035546415.1 Pseudonocardiaceae bacterium | reverse complement strand
CCGTGTTTCATGGATAATGTTGATTATGCATGAAATTCAACGGTTGTTGAACGGGTGCTGCGTTGGGTTGTCGGTGGGATGCGCTATGTAGTTGACCATGAACGTGGTCCAGGCTCGGCAGGCTTTCTTCGCGGCGCGGCGGCCGAGGAAGGACTCCCCCCACACGACAGCGGCCTACCAGCGGGATCTGGCGGGGATCGCGGTGTTGGTGGCGGCGGAGTTGGGCAGACCGGTCGAGCAGATCGACGTGACGGAACTGTCGACGTCGGTGCTGCGCCACGCGTTCGGTGTGTTCGCCGACGGTCATGCGCGCAGTTCGGTGTCGCGGGCGTGGTCGACGTGGAACCAGTTCCTGACGTTCTGTGTGGCGGAGGGTGTGCTGGCGGGCAACCCGATGGCGGGGGTGGCGCGGCCGCGGCCCACTCCCCTGTCCCCCAAGCCGTTGCGGGGCGAGGACACGCCGGAGCGGTTGTTGTCGGCGGTGGCCGGTGGTGTGGCGGCGCCGGCGCGGGACCCGTGGCCGGAGCGGGACCTGGTGGTGATCGCGTTGGGTTTGGTGGCGGGGTTGCGGTCGGCGGAGATGCGGGGCCTGACGGTGGGTTCGCTGGTGGGCCGGCCCGGTGAGCACCGGTTGCATGTGCACGGCAAGGGCAGTCGGGACAGGTCGATCCCGGTGGAGCCGGCAATGGCGGACCTGGTGGCGCGGTACCTGGAGTCGTGCCGGGTGAGGTTTCCGGGTGCGAGTCTGAGCCGGTCCGCTCCCCTGTTGCGGGACCGCAGGGGCGAGCCGATCGGCCGGGGTGCGTTGGAGTACCTGGTGTCGTCGTGTTACCGGCGGGCGGGTTTGCATGATCGGGTGCCGAGGGGTGCGAGCCTGCATGCGTTGCGGCACACGTTCGCGACGCGGTTGGCGGAGGACGGTGCGACGGCGTCGGAGATCATGTCGTTGCTGGGTCACGCGAGTTTGACGACGAGTCAGAACTACATCGATGCGACCGGGCGGGAGCAGCGTGCGGCGACGGCGTCGAACAGGACGTATCGAGCGTTGGGTGAGGTGGCGGCGACGGAGTGATCACGCACCGACGCCGACGGACGAATGATCACTCGGTCGGGTGGCGTGATCAGCGAGGTGAAACTTTCCGGGCGTTTCCGACGTTCAGCCAATAAAACGGCCCGCCTGGCTGCCCGAGCCCTGGCCCGGCGGGCGCCGAACCGGTGGTCTCGAGGAGGTGGGTCGCCGCAGTGCCGTCGTTCGTGGTGTCGTTGGACGGTCTGCCGAGGTGGTTGCCGGCGTGGTGTGAGGATCAGCTGGGAAGCCGACCGGCGGAGGTGCTGTTCGGGGAGCGGTCGACGTCGACGGTGTTCGGCCTGCGGTTGGTCGACGGTCGCGACGTGGTGGTCAAGGCGCGCGCGGACGACGGTCGGGCGGCGTCGTGTGTCGCGGCGCAGGCGCGGTTGGTGGAGGGCGGGTTGCCCTGTGCGCGTCCGCTCACGCCGGTTGTCGGTGTCGATGCGGGTCCGGCGGTTGGTGGGTCGGTGCCTGGTGGGTCGGTGCGTGGTGGTTCGCGGGTTGGTTCGTGGGCGGGTTCGCTGGCCGTGCACGCCGAGGAGTTCCGTCCCGGGGGTGAGGTGTTGCGCGGGGATTCGCCGGAGGTGGCGGTGCGCTACGCCGGGGTGTTCGCCCGGTTGATGGTGGGGCTGGCGGATGTCGCGGTCGCGCCGCCGCTGCCGAACCCGCGCTGGGTGCGGTGGGATCACGGAGATGCCGGGCCGTGGCCGGCGATCGAGTCGTTGGATGAGCAGGACCAGTCGCTGGTGCCTCGCCATGTGGTGGAGGTGGCGGGGCGGGTGCGTCGGCGGCTGTTGGCCGCTGGCTTGCCGTGTGTGTTGGGGCATGCCGACTTCGAGGCGCACAACTTGCGGTGGTGTGGCGATCAGGTGGTGACGGTCCACGACTGGGACAGTCTGGCGTGGCAGCCGGAGGCCGCGTTGGTGGGAGCCGCGAGTGCGGTGTTCCCGAAGATGGGGCCGGCGCTGCTGCCGCCGGTCGGGAGTACGGAGGCGTTTCTGGCGGCCTACCAGGATGTGCGGGGTCGTTCGTTCACGGCGGATGAGGAGCAGGTGGCGTGGGCGGCGAGTTTGTGGCCGGTGGCGCACGATGTCCGGTGGGAGTCGCTGCACGGGTACACCGCGGTGTCGGGCAGGGCGTTGTGGGTGCAAGCCGCTGAGCGCCTTCGGCGAGCGGGCGCCTGACCTTCCGCCGATCCGGGGCTGGCATCGCTCGCGGGCTGGTCAGTGGGGTGTTGCGCCGGTCGCTGGCTGGGTGACGGTCGGGGGTTGGGCGCCGGGCGCGGTGTGCGTGGGTTTGGGCTGTGGTGACAGGTGCCAGCGAGTTGCTGTCGGGCGGGCTGTCGCCGTGGTCTGGGCGGTGGTCTGTCGGGAGCTGGGCAGCGGCCGGGATGGCCCGTCGGAAGGACCCCGCCGGCCGGGATCTCCCCCGGGTTTTCTGCGGGGTCTCCGCCGATGGAGACGCCCCGGGGATGGAGATGGTCTGCGGGGATGTCTGTTGGTTGAGGCGGCGGTACCCGGATCGGGGTGTGCCAGGTGTCCCCCGCTGGGCGGCGAGTGCGGGTCAGCGGAGGCGTTCGAGGTCCTGGGCCGTGTGGTGGAGTTCTTCGGCCAGTTTGCGGAGTTCGGTGGTGGTGGCGCCGTCGTCGACTGCTGTGACGACGTCCTCGGCTGCGCAGCGGAGTTGGAAGAGGCGGTCCTGGAGGTCGGCCAGTTCGGTGGCGGACAGGACTACGGCGTCTTCGGGGAGGCCGCCGCGTTGGACGGCCGTGCGGCGTTCGTAGGCGCGCTGGCGGCAGGGTTGGGCGCAGTAGCGGCGCGGGCGGCCGACGACTTTGCCGTCGTCGGGGAGGGGGCGGCCGCACCAGGCGCAGTGGCGTGCTTCGCGGCGGGCTGGGGTGATCCGTTCGGGGGTCATCAGCTGCTGGTCGGTGGGCACGGGGGCATCATGCCGGGTGGGTTGGGGTTGGGTGGTGGCGGCTCGCCGTAGTGGGGTCGGTTGGTCGTCGGGTTTCGTCACAGTCGGAGTGGTCGTGGGGGGCTTCGGGTGGGTTGCTGATCGCGTGGTCATCGGCGTGGGTGGGCGGTTGCGGGCCGGGTTGTGGGCGTGATTTCGCGGGTGCTGAGGGTGGAGGGTGGAGGGCGGACGGAGGTCCGCCGGGGGGCGTCAGGGTGCCGGTGGCCGCGGTGGGGCGGGTGGCCGCGGTGGGTGGGGCACTGGCTGGCGGGCGGGTGGCGGTGCTTGCGGGTGCGTGGGCGTGCGGCTGCGGTGCAATCGGTAGGCGGCTCGCGGTGGGGTCATGGGGCGGGCATGGGCGTTTCAGAGGTTTGCCGGTTTTGTTTGTTTTGCGGTGATGGTGAGTGTGGGCGGGTGTTGGGTGCGGGTTGGCTACCGGTCGGTCACCGGTGCGCCATCTGGAGCGGGCACACTCGAGGGCGTGCGTAGTGATGTGCATCCTTACCTGGCTGATGGGCCGTACCCGCGGGCGTTCGCTCATCGCGGGTGGCATCTGGGGGAACTCGCGGGGATGGAGAACTCGCTGAGTGCGTTGGTGCGGGCCCGGGCTGAGGGGTTTCGGTATCTGGAGACCGATGTGCACGCGACCGCTGATGGGGTTGTGGTCGTGCATCACGATGCTGGTTTGGATCGGACCACTGATGGGCGTGGGTTGATCGTGGAGCAGCCGTGGTCTGTGGTGAGTGGGGCTCGGGTTGGTGGGCGGGAGCCGGTGTGTCGGTTGGAGGTGTTGTTGGAGGAGTTGCCGGATGCGTTGTTGAACATCGACGTGAAGTCGGATGCGGCTGTGGAGCCGGTGGTGGCTACGTTGCGGCGGTGTGGCGCGTTCGGGCGGGTGTGTTTGGCGTCGTTTTCGGAGGCTCGGTTGATGCGGTTGCGGGCGTTGGGGGGTGAGCGGTTGTTGACGTCGATGGGGCCGCGGTCGGTGTTGGGGTTGTGGTTGGGGGGTCGGGTGCCGCGGTGGGGTGTTGTCGGGGCGATGGCGCAGGTGCCGGTGCGGTACGGGCGTTTGCGGGTGGTGTCGCCAGGGTTCGTGGCGGCGGCTGGGCGGTTGGGGCGTGAGGTGCATGTGTGGACGGTGGATGAGGCTGAGCGGATGCGGGCGTTGTTGGAGTTGGGGGTGGATGGGTTGGTGACGGATCGGCCGGATGTGTTGCGGTCGGTGTTGCGGGATCGTGGGGTGTGGGTCGAGCGGGTTTATCGTGTTGGGGGGCGGCCGAGTGGGCACGGTCGGCATGGGAGCGCCGGGTAGCGCCGGGTAGCCCCGAGAGGGCGAGCGGGCGGGCGTTGGGGCCGGCCGTTCAGTGTTTGGGTTTTCTGCCGGTCCAGGCGGCTCGCCAGGTTTTGGGGCCCAGGAGGCCGGAGTCTTTGATGCCGTTGGCTCGTTGGACCGCGAGGACCGCTGATTTGGTTTTGGTGTAGTAGCAGCCGGTGCCTTCGAAGTGGTAGCCGTAGGTGTTCATGCGGCGTTGCCAGGTGCGTAGTGCCGGGTCGCAGTCGCCGTAGGAGTAGACCTTGCCGGGCCAGGTGGGGATGCCGGTGAGGGTGGGGCCGCCCATGGTGGCGGCGTTGGCGTAGGTGGGGATTCGTTTGCTGGCGGCGTCGGCGTCGGCGTGGAGGTGGAGCATGCGGGCGCAGGTCCAGGGTTGCCAGCCGCGCATGCGGTAGAGGTAGAGGGCTCGGTAGTTCTGTTCGGTGGGGGTGGCTTTGTCGGGGCGGCCGGTGCCGCCGACGGAGCGCCAGGTGGACAGGTCGAACTGGTAGGCGCCGTAGTGGCCGTTGACCGAGACGATGGTGTAGTTGTCGCCGGATTCGCAGGCGCGTAGTTGGGCCCAGGCCGACGGGGTGGGGTCGGCGTGGGCCGGGGTGGCCGCGAGGGCGGCGATGGTGCCGGTTGCCAGCGCGGTGAGCAGGCCCAGGGTGATGCCGCGGGTGTGCCGGTGACCAGTCATGACGTGCACGGTAGGCAGGTGTCACAACTCTCACAACCGCAACGGGCGACCCTTGAGTATCTCCTATCACCCGTCCGGGTTGGTGGAGCGACACGCGACGAAGATGCAGAACGGGTGGCCGGTGGGGTCGGCGTAGACGCGGAGGGGTTCGTCGGGGTCGTCTGATCGGTCGGCGAGAAGGGTGGCGCCCAGGGCGAGGGTTCGGGCGTGTTCGGTGTTCAGCTCCGCCACGGTGGTCACGGCGAGGTCCAGGTGCAGCATTTGCGGGTGGGGGCCTTCGGGCCAGGTGACGGTGGGTAGGTGGTCGACGTGTTGGAAGGCCAGGCGCAGGGTGCTGGTCGGGTCGCGTAGGACGAGCCAGTCGGCTCCCCTGGGGTCGGGGTGGCCGGGTGCGGGCGGTTCGTCGCCCTCGCGGTAGGTGTAGCCCAGGAGTTGGCGGTAGAACTCGGCCAGGCCGCGGGGGTCGGTGGTGTCCAGGACGGTCTGCAGCAGGCGGGGTGGCATACAGGTCATCGTGGCAGGCGTGAACGTTGTGCGTCATCCGGGCATCAACCTGCGCGGGGTTGCGGCGTGGGGGGTGGTTTTGCCGCTACAGTCGCCCCACGCCTGGCCGGTTGGCGCGGTCCGGGGCGGTTGGGAAAGGTGGGGCGTGACAGTGCAGAACACCCGTGGCTCCGCGGCCGCGTTCACCGGGGATGCGTTGAAGCGGCAGCGGTTCGCGTGGTACACGTACGGCTGGGGGTCGCACGCGTTCGAGACGACCGTGGTGGCCGTGTTCCTGAGCCGGTATCTGCCGGCGGTGGCGACGAACGCCGTGGGTGAGCACGGGCGGGTGCACATTCTGGGGATTCCGATCGCGCCGGGGTCGCTGTTCACGTATGTCGCGTCGTTCTCGGCGTTCGCGTTGATCGTGTTGATGCCGATCGCGGGTGCGATGGCCGACCGGTTCGGTCGTAAGCGTGAGATGTTGTTGACGTTCGGTTTTCTCGGTGCTGCCAGTTGTGTGGCGATGTGGTTCGTGGCGGGGACGAACTGGCAGTTGGGTGTGGGGTTGACGGTCGCGGCGTATTTGACGTACACGTGCGGCAAGGTGATCTACAACTCGATGTTGCCCGACATCGCCGAGGCCGATGAGCGGGACAAGATCTCCTCGCGGGGGTGGGCCGCCGGGTACATCGGTGGCGGGATCTTGTTGGCGATCAACTTCGTGTTGTCGTTCGTGATCTCGGATGAGGCGTTGTTGGCGCGGTTGTCGTTGGGTGCGGCGGGCTTGTGGTGGGCGTTGTTCGCGTTGGTGCCGTTGCGGATGTTGCGTAACGCGCGGCGGGCGTCGGATCTGCCGGTGGTGTCCGGTTCGGTGGTGGCGGCGGGTTTCCGACAGTTGGGGTCGACGTTTCGGCACATGCGGGGTTATCCGCAGACGTTGTTGTTCCTGTTGGCGTATTTGATCTACTACGACGGCATCAACACGGTGACGACGTTGGCGGCGCAGTACGGCGAGGACGAGCTGAAGCTGACCGACAGCACGTTGTTGACGGCGATTCTGATCGTGCAGTTCGCGGCGTTCGGTGGTGCGTTGCTGTTGGGTCGGTTCGCTGACCGGTGGGGTGCCAAGCGGGTGGTCGGGTGGAGTCTGGTGGTGTGGATCGGCGTGGTGGCGGCGGCGTATTTCATGCCGGCGCACCAGCCGTTGGAGTTCTTCGCGTTGGCGATCGCGTTGTCGATCGTGCTGGGTGGTTCACAGGCGTTGTCGCGGTCGTTGTACTCGAGCATGATCCCGTCGGGGATGGAGGCGGAGTACTTCAGTTTGTACGAGGTGTCCAGTTCGGGCAGCAGCATCTTCGGGACGTTGTTGTTCGGTGTGGCGTACCAGAACACGGGTAGCTACCGGGTGGCGATCCTCACGTTGGTGTTCTTCTTCGTGGTCGGGTTGGTGCTGTTGGTGCGGGTCGACGTGGCGCGGGCGGTGGCCGCGGCGGGTAACGTGCTGCCGGCCAGTCTGGGTGGGCGGCGGCGGGCGGAGACGGTCGGCGCGGCGTGACCGGTGGTGCCTGCGTGACGGTGCCTGCGTGACGGTGGCGCGCGGTGCGGGTCCGGAGGGTTCGGCGTGCGACGAGTGTCGTGATCGGACTGTGACGTGTCGGATCGGTGGCCGGTGGTACCCAGCGTGATGTGGTGACACTGATCAGACATGGCACACCAGTGTCATTCCGCCATTAGGGTGATCTATCTCATCGTCGGGGCGATAACGCGTCATGTCGACAGCGCGATGCCATCTCTTAGGAGGAACACTTCGTTGACGAGTGAAGCTCATCACTGAGTGCAACCGGGTCGGCGAGACGGGAATTGTCTCGCTGCCCCGATCGTTGCGCTGTGTGAGGACAACTGGGCCCTCGCCCTGAGCCGAGCGAAAGGACACCGCCATGGCCGACCGCGTTCTACGTGGTAGCCGGCTCGGAGCAGTCAGCTACGAGACCGACCGCAACCATGACCTCGCCCCCCGCCGGGGAACCCGGTACGCGTGCCCGAAGGGGCACGACTTCGAGGTCCCGTTCTCCGACGACGCCGAGATCCCGCCGACCTGGGAATGTCGCCTGCACGGCTCCGTTTCCAAGCTGATCGACGGTTCCGAGCCGGAGCAGAAGAAGTCCAAGCCGCCCCGCACGCACTGGGACATGCTGTTGGAGCGGCGCTCCATCCCGGAGTTGGAGGAGTTGCTGTCCGAGCGGCTGGAGGAGCTGCGCGGACGGCGTACCCGCACCGCCTGACAGCGGTGCGCACACCCTGATGACGATCACGGTACTGTCGACAGAACAGCCACTGTCGACAGTTTCCGGTCCGAGAGTCGGACACGTCGGACACACAGGCCACCACGCCTCCCGCGTTGGTGAACGGGCCGCCCCTGGACGGGGCGGCCCGTTTGTGTGCCCGAAACCGGCCCGACCAGCCCGAAACCGGCCCGGAAACCGGGCCTGGGGATGGCCCGAACGCGGCTGCCGGGCCAGGTGCGCGGTGGCAGGTCGATGGGGCCGTTTGCTGGACGACCGGTTGGTGGACGGTCGTCTTGGTGGGCTATCGGGTAGTGGGCCGGCGCCGGGCGGGTGGTCAGTTGGTGCGTTGTGCCTGGTCGGTTTGGGTGGCTGGTCCCCCGCCGAACACGCGCCGGACCTGTTCACCGCGGCGGGCCAGGCCCCACTGGGTGACCCGCCAGAACGCCTCCCGGACCACTGAACCGGACATCTTCGACTCCCCGATCTCCCGTTCGGTGAACGTGATCGGCACCTCGACGACGGTGAACCCGGCCTGCACGGTGCGCCAGGCCAGGTCGACCTGGAAGCAGTAGCCGTGTGATGCGATGTCGTCCAGGTCGAGGGTTTCCAGGACGTGGCGGCGGTAGGCGCGGAACCCGGCGGTGATGTCGTTGATCGCCACGCCCAGGGCGATTTTCGAGTAGAGGTTCGCGCCCCGCGAGAGCACCCACCGGGACTTGGGCCAGTTCACGGTCCGCCCACCGGGCACGTACCGGGACCCGATGGCCAGGTCGGCGTCCTGCAGGGCGTCCAGCAGGCGCGGCAGGTCCTCGGGGGCGTGGGAGCCGTCGGCGTCCATCTCCACGATGACCTGGTAGCCGCGTTCCAGGCCCCACCGGAACCCGGCGATGTAGGCCACGCCCAGGCCCTGTTTGCCGGCGCGGTGCATGACGTGCACCCGGTCGTCGCCCTCGGCCATCTTGTCGGCCAGTTCCCCGGTGCCGTCCGGGGAGTTGTCGTCCACGACGAGCACGTGCGCGGTGGGCAGCGCGGTCTGCAGCCGGCCCACGATCGGTCCGAGGTTGTCCCGTTCGTCGTAGGTCGGGATCACGACCAGCACCGGCTGCGGTGGCGTGTCTGGCTCGTCGGTCATGCGTGTCCTCCTGGCCGGCGCGTCCGCGCGCCGGGTGTTCTGTCCGGCTGTGGTGTGCCCACCACGTGCTTGTACCGTGTGCTGCCGATGCCGATCATGGCGTGATCGCCGGTCGTGCTCAGCCAGTCACCGTATCGTTGCCCGGCTCGGCGGCCGCCGTGCGGGCCGTGGCCGGTTGGCGGGTGGCGCGGCGGCGGGCGAGAACGGC
>DASZXM010000989.1:0-17067 GCA_035546415.1 Pseudonocardiaceae bacterium | reverse complement strand
TGGCGGTGACGGAGGACCAGCAGGTCAAGGCCTTGCTGGACTCGCAGGCACCGGTGGTGACGCTGGTCGCCAAGTCCGACCGCAGGCACATCGAGCGGGCGTTGCGGACCGACGTCGACGAGGCGTGCGCGATGGTCACCGACACCGTGCGGTACCTGGTGGCCAACGGCCGCCGGGTGTTCCTGGACGCCGAGCACTTCTTCGACGGCTACGCGTTCGACCCGGACTGTGCACTGCGCGTGCTGACGTCCGCCGTGGACGGTGGCGCCGACGTCGTGGTGCTGTGCGACACCAACGGCGGCCAGCTGCCCATGGGCCTGGGTGAGACGGTCGCCGAAGTGCTTGCCCGCACGGGGTTCCGGCTGGGCATCCACTGCCAGGACGACACGTCCTGCGCGGTGGCGAACTCGGTGGCGGCCGTCCGTGCCGGCGCCACGCACGTGCAGTGCACCGCGAACGGCTACGGCGAGCGTGCCGGCAACGCCGATCTCTTCGCGGTGATCGGGAACCTGGTGACCAAGCTCGGCATGCCGGTGCTACCGCACGGATCGCTGGCCGAGCTGTCCCGCGTCTCCCATGCCCTTGCCGAGATCGCGAACATCGCCCCGAACGCCCACCAGGCGTATGTCGGGCAGTCGGCCTTCGCCCACAAGGCGGGGTTGCACGCGAGCGCGATCAAGGTGGACCCGGAGCTGTACAACCACATCGATCCGGCCACCGTCGGCAACGACATGCGGGTGCTGGTCACCGAGATGGCCGGTCGGGCCAGCATCGAGCTGAAGGGACGTGAGCTCGGTGTGGACCTGACCGGCCGACCGGAGGCGCTGTCCAGCGCGGTCCGCCGGGTCAAGGAGCTGGAGGCGGGCGGCTGGTCGTTCGAGGCCGCCGATGCCTCGCTGGAACTGTTGCTGCGCAACGAGCTCGGCGAGACCGGGCCGACACCGTTCACGCTGGAGAGCTACCGGGTGATCATCGACCACCCCGCCGACGGCGACGTCGTCGCCGAGGCGACGGTGAAGGTGCGGGTGGCCGGCCAGCGGGTCATCGCGACGGCCGAGGGCAACGGTCCGGTGCACGCGCTGGACGCCGCGCTGCGCGAGGCGCTGCGGCCGCATCTGTCCTGGATGGACAGTGTCAGCCTGGCCGACTACAAGGTGCGCATCCTCACCAACTCGCACGGCACCGACGCCGTCACGCGCGTGCTGGTGGAGTCGACCGACGGGGAGCGCGAGTGGACGACGGTCGGCGTGCACGGCAACATCGTCGAGGCGAGCTGGCTGGCGATGTGCGACGCGCTCGCGCACAAGGCGATGCGGGTGCGCTCGACGGTGGGCTGAACGGCACGCAGGTAGCGTGGGGACCGCCGGTTTGCGTCGGTTCCGTCGTGAGGGAGCGTCCATGGTCAGCGTCGCGCAGCAGTTGGTGACCGTTCTGCGGCAGGCAGGGGTGGAACGGATCTACGGGGTGGTGGGCGACAGCCTCAACCCTGTGGTGGACGCGATCCGCCGGACCGACGGCATCGAGTGGGTGCACGTGCGCAACGAGGAGGCGGCCGCGTTCGCCGCGGCCGCCGAGGCCCAGACCACCGGGCGGCTCGCGGTGTGTGCCGGCAGCTGCGGTCCCGGCAACACGCACCTGATCCAGGGGTTGTACGACGCGCACCGCAGTGCCGCGCCGGTCCTGGCGATCGCGTCGCACATCCCGTCGGTGCAGATCGGCACCGGCTTCTTCCAGGAAACCCACCCGGAGCGGATCTTCCTGGAGTGCAGCCACTACTGCGAGCTGATCAGCCGCCCGGAGCAGATGCCCAGGATGGCGCGGATCGCGATCCAGGAGTCGCTGGCCAAGGGCGGCGTGTCCGTGCTGGTGCTGCCCGGTGACGTCGCTCACCTGCGGGCCACCGAGGAGACCGGCACGTCCCGGTTCGTCACCGAACTGAGCCCGGTCGTGCCGCCGCCGTCGCAGGTGCGGGCGCTGGCCGACGCGATCAACGCGGCCGGCACGGTGACCTTGTTCTGCGGCGCGGGTGTGCGCGGCGCGCACACCGACGTGATGGCACTGGCGGAGCGGGTGCACTCGCCGATCGGGCACAGCCTGCGCGGCAAGGAGTGGATCCAGTTCGACAACCCGTACGACGTCGGCATGAGCGGCCTGCTCGGCTACGGCGCCTGCTACGAGGCGATGCAGGAGGCCGAGCTGGTCGTGCTGCTGGGCACGGACTTCCCGTATGACACGTTCCTGCCGAAGGCGCGGACCGTCCAGGTGGATCACGACGCGGCGCGGCTGGGCAGGCGGACACCGCTGGTGCTGGGCGTGCACGGTGACGTCGGGGAGACGCTGCGGGCGGTGCTGCCGCTGGTGGAGGCCAAGCGGGACAGGGCGTTCCTGGACCGGATGCTGGCCAAGCACCTGCGCAACCTGGAGACGGTGGTCGGCGCGTACACCGAGCGCGTGGCCAAGCATGTGCCGATCCACCCGGAGTACGTGGCCGACGTGCTCGACGACCTGACGGCCGACGACGCGATCTTCACCGTGGACACCGGCATGTGCAACGTGTGGGCCGCGCGTTACCTCACGCCGAACGGCAGGCGCCGGGTGATCGGCTCGTTCCTGCACGGCACCATGGCCAACGCTCTGCCGCACGCCATCGGCGCCCAGTTCGCCCACCCGGACCGACAGGTTGTGTCGATGTCCGGCGACGGTGGCCTCGGCATGCTGATGGGCGAGCTGCTCACGGTGCGGCTGCACCGGCTGCCGGTGAAGATCGTGGTGTTCAACAACTCCTCACTGGGCATGGTCCGGCTGGAGATGTTGGTCGACGGCCTGCCGGCGTTCGAGACCGACCACGAGCACGTCGACTTCGCCGCGATCGCCCGTGCCGTGGGCCTGCACTCGGTGCGGATCGAGAAGCCGGCGGAGGTCCGGGACGGCCTCGCGGACGCGTTGGCTCACCGGGGTCCCGTGCTGGTGGACGTGGTCACCGACCCGAACGCGCTGTCCATCCCGCCGCACATCACGGCCGCCCAGGTGAAGGGCTTCGCGCTGGCCGCGGGGAAGGTGGTGCTGGAAGGTGGTGTCGGCAAGATGCTGGACCTGGCCCGCAGCAACCTGAGGAACATTCCGCGGCCGTGATCTCCGGTAGCCTGGGCGTGGACATCCTGGGGGGAGTCATGCGAATCAGGCTTGTGGTGGCGATGTGCGCCGGTGCGGTCGTGCTGTCCGGTTGCGGCTCGTCGGACGACTCGTCGTCCGGTCCGTCGAAGACGGAGATCTGCGGCAAGGCGCTGGGAGTGGTGGTGCTGTCCGAGGTCGGCGACGACGCCAAGCGGCGCGCCGACCGTGCCAAGGACACGGCGGACGTGTTGTCGAAACTGGCCACGGAGACGCAAGACCACTCGCTGTCGGAAGCCCTGAGTTCCGCGGCGGACGAGGCCCGTCAGGTGACGCGGCGCCGGATGAGCGAGGGCAGCCTGAAGGCGTGGGCACAGCGGGAACAGCAGCGGTTCGCCGCGCTGCGCGCCGCCTGCACCTGACCGCACACCGGCGGCGGGCCGCTGGTCGGCGGGTGAGGTGGTGGCCGGGCGCCGGGGTGAGGTGGTGGCCGGCCGTTGGGTGAGGTTGATGGCTGGCCCGTGGGTGAAGTTGGTGGCAGGCCTGTGGTGGGGTTGGTGGCTGGACCGTGGGTGGTTGGTGGCCGGCCCGTGGGTGGGCTTGGTGGCCGGCGACCGGGGGTGCGGTTGTGGCCGGGCGGCGGGGAGATCGGTGGCCGGGCGGCGGATCGGCGGCGGGGCCGGTCGGTGCCGGGCGGGATGCCGCTGGTTATGGTGTTGCCGTGCGCATCGCTCGAATCGCCCATCCGGATGGCGTCGCCTTCGTCTCGATCGACGGGGACGGGACCGATCCGGCTGCCCTGACCGCGTCGGAGATCGCCGAGCACCCGTTCGGCGAGCCCCAGTACACCGGCCGGCGTTGGCCGCTGTCCGATGTGCGGCTGTTGGCGCCGATCCTGCCGTCCAAGGTGGTCTGCATCGGCCGCAACTATGCCGAGCATGCCAAGGAATTGGGCAACGACGTGCCGCCGAACCCGATCATCTTCCTCAAGCCGTCCACGTCGGTGATCGGCCCGAACGCGGCGATCCGGTTGCCGGCCAACTCCAACCGGGTCGACTTCGAGGGCGAGCTGGCCCTGGTGATCGGCACGCCGTGCAAGGACGTCCCGGCCGCGCGCGCCAACAGCGTCCTCATGGGCTACACGGTCGCCAACGACGTCACCGCGCGGGACCAGCAGCAGGCGGACGGCCAGTGGACCAGGGCGAAGGGCTATGACACGTTCTGCCCGCTCGGCCCGTGGATCGAGACCGCGATCGACCCGTCCGACGTGCGGCTGCGCACCGAACTGGACGGCGAGATCAAACAGGACTCCCGGACGTCCCTGCTGATCCACCCGATCGGCAAGCTCGTCGAGTGGATCACCGCCGTCATGACGTTGCTGCCGGGTGACGTGATCCTCACCGGCACGCCCGCCGGAGTCGGCCCGATGCGGGACGGCCAGACCGTCTCGGTCACCGTCGACGGGATCGGCACGCTCACCAACCCCGTCGTCAACCGTTGACGCGACAGCGAACCCTGCCGCTCAGTCGTTGGTCGGCCGCAGCATCGGGACGGTCTGCCGGCGGGCGAACTGGGGCGCGCGTTCCGGGCGGACGCCGACACCGATGATGTACGCGGGGATGTAACGCAGCACCCGCACCCGGCGCAGCAGCTCGACCAGCACCGGCGGCATCGCCGTCCGCTGCCCGTTCACCACAGGCGCGAACATCGCGGCGTGCAGCATCTGCTGCACCCGTTGGGTGACAACAGTCGGCAGCCACCGGCGGCGCTGCACCCGGGCCAGGTCGGCCGGCGTGAGGTGGTGCGTCAGCAGCGGCCGGGCCAGGAGGGTGGCCGTGGCCACGGCGTCCTGGATGGCCAGGTTGATGCCGACGCCGCCGGCCGGTGACATGGCGTGTGCCGCGTCGCCGATGCACAGCAAGCCCTTCCGGTACCAGGTGCGCAGCCGGTTGAGCCGGACGTCGAGGTACTTCACGTCATCCAGGCTGGTGATCGTGTCGACACGGTCGGCGAGTGCGGGCAGCAGGGCGGCGATGCGGGCGCGGAAGCGGTCCAGGCCGTCGGCCCGCAGTTGCGCGTCCGTGCCTTTCCTGGCCAGCAGGGCGATCTGGTAGTAGTCGGTCCGGTTGATGGTCAGGCCGATGTCGCAGCCGTTGATCTGTGCCGTCAGGCCGGCGTCGCTGTCCGTCGCGCGGCGCGGCAACCGGAACCACCAGGTGTCCATCGGCACCGGGAACTCGTGCGGGTGCAGGCCGGCCGCGGTGCGCAGCGTCGACCAGCGGCCGTCCGCGGCGACCGTCAGGTCCGCGCGCAATTCGCCCGTTGTGCCGTCACTCGTGCGGTAGTGGACGCCGACCACGGCGCCCTTGTCCACGATCGTCCCGGTGGCTTCGGTGTTCATCCGCAGGTGGAAGCACGGTTCTTCGGCGCCCGCCTCGGCGAGCATGTCCAGCAGGTCCCATTGCGGCACCATCGCGACGTACTGGTAGCGCCCGGGCAGCCGGCGCAGGTCGGCCGCGACGACCGGACCGCCGGGCGCGGGGAACTCGATGCGGTCCACCTTGCTGTGCGGCAGGTGCTGGAAACGGTCGCCCAAGCCCAGATCGTCCAGCAGTCGCAGGGTGGTCGGGTGCACGGTGTCGCCGCGGAAGTCGCGCAGGAAGTCGCCGTGCTTCTCCAGCACGGTCACGTCGACGCCGGCCCTGGCCAGCAGCAGGCCCAGCACCATGCCCGCCGGTCCACCGCCGGCGACGACACAGGTGGTGTGTTCGGTGCTCATGTCGCCCTCCCAGATTTCAACGGTAGTTGAATAATACGAGCATCCCGCTGGCCGGCCGGCATGTCAAGCCGGATGGGCTGAACGGGCTACCCCCGCGGGCGGACTGTCCACGTGCGACTCGTCGGGCGGTGATGTGTTCGTTATCCGACGCGAATGTCCATGTTCTGTCCAGGAAGTCGCGCGCAGACGTTCAAGGGAGGTGATTGGTTGCCACCAAGACCGTCTGGACCGAGCCAGGATGCGCGGATTTCACCGCGTTGGACGAATCGGAGCCAACTGACTCAAGGCTAGCCTCCTCCGGTGACGTCAGCCTCCGCCCGCTCCCTGCCCGGACACGGCTCGCGGACCGAGGAGGAGGTTGGTCCCTTCGGAGTCCGCGCCGTCTGTCTGGACGTCGACGACACCCTCGTCGACCACAGCGCCTCCGCCCGCAGCGCCCTCCGGCTGCTGATCGGCCACGACGACGCCTGGCCGCTGTGGCAGCAGGTCACCGACGAACACGCCGCCCGCGTCATCGCGGGCGCCGTCGACTCCGACACCATGCGCTGGCAGCGGACCAAGGAGTTCTTCGCCTGCCTCGGCGAAGAACTCGCCGACGGCGAGGCCATGCGCCGCGAAGACATCCGGGTACGCGCCATGCGCGACGGCTGGACGCTGTTCGACGACGTGCTCCCCTGCCTGGAATGGCTCACGGCGGTCGGCGTGAAGATCGCCGTCATCACCAACGCGTCCGGCCCCTACCAGCGCGCCAAACTCGCCGACCTCGGCGTCGCCGGATACATCTCCGAAGTACTCATCGCAGGCGAACTCGGCACCAAAAAGCCCGATCCGGTGATTTTCCACACGGCCTGCGCCCGCCTCGACTGCGCACCCAGTGAGGTCGCCCACGTCGGCGACCGCCTCGACGTCGACGCCATCGGCGCCCGCGACGCCGGCCTCGCCGGTGTCTGGCTGAACCGGACCGGCCCCGTCAACGGCGTGCTACCCGCAGGCGTATCCATGATCACCAGCCTCGACCTGCTGCCCGAACTCCTCGTCTGCGACCTGGACCTGGTCCTGCGCTGACCCGATTTCCGTCCCGGCGGTCCCGTGGTCTAGTATTCGTCTCCGACAGGAGGTCCGGCGGCCCGGGGGCTGGTTCACTGCGGCCTGAAGATCCTCTTGGGGTATGGTGTAATTGGCAGCACGACTGATTCTGGTTCAGTTAGTCTAGGTTCGAGTCCTGGTACCCCAGCCAAGTGCAGCGTTCCAGTTGCGGTACGCTCTGCTTGTTCAAGCAAGTTCAAGGCCCCGTCGTCTAGCGGCCTAGGACGCCGCCCTCTCAAGGCGGTAGCGCGGGTTCAAATCCCGTCGGGGCTACGCCGATGGCCGACCTGTGCTCGCGGAGTGCGCGAGCCTGGTCGGCTTCGTTGTGTCTTGTGGGGGCCGAGCCCCCACACCCCAGCCGGGGGCTGCGCCCCCGGACCCCCGCTCGCGTCCGTTCGGGTTTTGGTTGCGTTGCGTTGGCGTCGTGGGGTCGCCCTGCGCCACGCCTTGGCCGGGCTGCGCTCCCGGCCCCCTCTGCTCGCATCGGTTTGGTTCTTGGTTGCGTTGCGTTGGCGGGTTGCGGTGCGGGGTCTGGTTCGCGTCGGTGGGTTCTTGGTCGCCATGCGTTGGCGGTTGCGTTGGCCCTGGATCCTGCTCGCGTTCGTTTGTGCATTGGCGGGTTGTGTTGCGGGGTGTCGCGCCGGGCTTGGCCGGCGCCCCACGGACCCCGCCGCGTTGGTTGGGGTCGCTGATGGGCTTTCGTGGGGCTAGAGGCGGGCCTGGAGTGCTTCTGCTGCTGCTAGTAGGTCCGCTGCCCAGCGGACGCCGGGGCGGCGGCCGATTCGGTCCACAGGGCCCGACACGGACACTGCCGCGACTACTTGGCCGGCGCTGTCGCGGACCGGGGCCGACACGCTCGCCACGCCCGGTTCGCGTTCCGCGACGCTCTGCGCCCAGCCTCGCCTGCGGACCTCCATGAGGGTGCGTTCGCCGAAGACCGCTTCCGACAGGACCGCGCGCTGTGTGGCCGGATCGGACCACGCCGCCAGGACCTTCGCGCCCGAACCCGCCGTCATCGGCAGGCGCGTGCCCACCGGGACCGTGTCGCGCAGGCCGCTCGGCGGCTCCGCGGCCAGGATGCAGATGCGTTGCATGCCGTCGCGGCGGTACAGCTGCACGCTCTCGCCGGTGATGTCGCGCAGCCTGGGCAGGACCGTGCCGGCCGCGTCCAGCAGTGGGTCCGTGGCGCCGCCCGCCAACTCGGCCAGTGCCGGGCCAGGGCGCCAGCGGCCGTCCGGGCCGCGGCGCAGCAACCGGTGCACCTCCAGACCCACCGCCAGCCGGTGTGCCGTCGCCCTCGGCAGGCCCGTTCGGCTGCACAGTTCGGCGAGCCCACACGGCTCCTTCGCAATCGCCTGCAACACGGCCACGGCCTTGTCCAGGACGCCGATCCCGCTAGACTGTCCCACGTCGCGATACTAGCTTCCCGCTATATGGGAAGTCCAGATGTCGGGAGAGAACACGTGTCCCGACCGAATTTCCGTTGAGGTGAAGTGATGGGCCACACGCTTGCCGAGAAGGTGTGGAACGACCACGTGGTGCACGCCGGTTCGGGCGACGAACCCGATCTGCTCTACATCGATCTGCATCTCGTGCACGAAGTAACCAGCCCGCAGGCGTTCGACGGGCTGCGCCAGGCCGGACGCCCGGTCCGGCGGCCGGATCTGACGGTCGCCACCGAGGACCACAACGTGCCCACCGTCGGGATCGACCTGCCGATCGCCGATCCGGTGTCCCGCACGCAGGTGGACACCCTGCGACGCAACTGCGCCGAGTTCGGTGTCCGGCTGTTTCCGATGGGCGACACCGATCAGGGCATCGTGCACGTCATCGGACCGCAGCTGGGCCTCACCCAGCCCGGTATGACGATCGTCTGCGGCGACAGCCACACGTCCACCCACGGCGCGTTGGGCGCCATGGCGTTCGGCATCGGCACGTCGGAGGTCGAGCACGTGCTCGCCACGCAGACCCTGCCGCTCAAGCCGTTCAAGACGATGGCCGTGAACGTGTCCGGCCGGTTGCGCCCCGGCGTCAGCGCGAAGGACATCATCCTGGCGCTGATCGCGAAGATCGGCACCGGCGGCGGGCAGGGCTACGTCATCGAGTACCGCGGCAGCGCGATCGAGGCGCTGTCCATGGAAGCCCGCATGACGGTCTGCAACATGTCGATCGAGGCCGGTGCCCGCGCCGGCATGATCGCGCCCGACGACACCACCTTCGAGTACCTGAAGGGCCGGCCCTACGCGCCGGAAGGCGCCGCGTGGGACGAGGCCGTCGCGGCGTGGCGGGCGCTGCGCACCGATGACGACGCCACGTTCGACCACGTCGTCGAGCTGGACGCGGACGAGTTGACCCCGTTCGTCACGTGGGGCACGAATCCCGGCCAGGGACTGCCGTTGTCCGCCTCCGTGCCCGATCCGGAGCGGATCGGCAACGACAACGACCGGATCGCCGCCGAGAAGGCGCTGGCCTACATGGGGCTGCAGCCGGGCACTCCGCTGCGGGACATCCGGGTCGACACCGTCTTCCTGGGCTCCTGCACCAATGGCCGCATCGAGGACCTGCGGGCCGCCGCGGGCGTCATCGAGGGCCACCGGGTCGCCGACGGCGTGCGGATGCTCGTCGTGCCCGGGTCGATGCGGGTCAAGGCGCAGGCCGAAGCCGAGGGGCTGGACGCGGTATTCACGGCCGCGGGCGCGGAATGGCGGTCGGCGGGCTGCTCGATGTGCCTGGGCATGAACCCTGACCAGTTGGCGCCCGGCGAGCGCAGCGCGTCGACGTCGAACCGGAACTTCGAGGGGCGGCAGGGCAAAGGCGGCCGCACCCACCTGGTATCGCCGCTGGTAGCGGCGGCGACGGCGGTGCGCGGCACCCTGTCGTCACCGGAAGACCTGGCGGACTGAGGAGGAGCATCGACCATGGAAGCCTTCACCACCCACACCGGCGTCGGGGTGCCGCTGCGCAGGTCCAACGTGGACACCGACCAGATCATCCCGGCGGTCTACCTGAAGCGGGTCACCCGCTCGGGTTTCCAGGACGGCCTGTTCGCTGCCTGGCGGTCGGACGAGACGTTCGTGCTCAACCAGGGCCCGTTCGCGGGCGGCTCGGTCCTGGTCGCCGGACCGGACTTCGGCACCGGCTCGTCCCGCGAGCACGCCGTGTGGGCGCTCATGGACTACGGGTTCCGGGTGGTCCTCTCCGCCCGGTTCGGCGACATCTTCCGCGGCAACTCGGGCAAAGGCGGCCTCCTGGCGGCCCAGTGTGACCAGTCCGACATCGAGCTTCTGTGGAAGCTGCTGGAGAACGAGCCGGGCACCGAGGTGACCGTCGACCTCACCGACAAGACAGTGCGTGCCAAGGACTTCGTCTGTCCCTTCTCGATCGACGACTACACCCGTTGGCGGCTGCTCGAAGGACTCGACGACATCGGCCTGACCTTGCGAAACGCTGCGGAGATCGATGCCTACGAGGCTCGGCGGCCGGCCTGGAAGCCGGCTGTGGAAGCACCTTCTCCGGCGTGACCGGGGGCTGGATTCCGTCGCTCGACACGGAATCCAGCCCACCCTCCGGGGGTGCGCTAAGGCCGGCGAAACGGCCGGAATCGTCCCTCGGTGGAGGGGAATCTGCGACTTCTAACAAAAAAATTGGGCGTGGCGCATGGCATTCCGAACGCTATGGGCTTATCTTGGCGTGCAGTCGGCCCGAAGGGGGCCGTAGTTGTCAGTGTGGTCTCTGGAGGGACTAACAGTGAACAAGGCCCAGCTCATTGAGGCGCTTTCGGAACGCCTTGGCGACAAGAAGACGGCGGGCGCCGCTGTCGACGGCCTCGTCGACGTGATCGTGCGTACGGTCAACGGTGGCGAGAAGGTCAACATCACCGGCTTCGGCGTCTTCGAGAAGCGCGCCAGGGCCGCCCGTACGGCGCGCAACCCGCGTACCGGTGAGACGGTGAAGGTGAAGAAGACCAACGTCCCCGCCTTCCGCGCTGGTACGAACTTCAAGGAGGTCATCAGCGGTGCGAAGAAGCTGCCCCGCGTGAGTGCGGCGAAGGCCTCCTCGAGGACCACGGCCACCGCGGCGAAGGCCGCCGGTACCACCACGCGCACTCGCGCGGCTGCCACCACCTCTCGTTCGACGACCCGCACCGCTGCTGCGAAGCCGGCCGCCACCAGGACGAGGGCTGCTGCCGCGCCGAAGGCCGCTGCCGCGACCAAGGCTCCGAAGGCCACCGCTGCCAAGGCGACCACCGCCAAGGCCAGCACCACGAAGAAGACGGCTGCCGCGCCGAAGCGTGCGGCTGCCCCGAAGGCGGCCGCCAAGACCACGGCCGCCAAGGCGACCCCCGCCAAGCGGACCACTCGCAAGACCGCGAAGTGATCCGTCCCTGATCAGGGTTCTGATCGGCGACACGGCGGCCCCGCGCTTCCCAGCGCTGGGCCGCCGTCGTCGTGTGTGGCCCGTAGCCAGGGGATAGGGTGCGCTGGTCACCGATCGGCCACGTCGTAGACGGGAGAACGCCCCGTGCGCATCGGTTTCGCCCTGCCGTCGGCCGGTTCCTGGGCGACACCGGAGAACCAGCTGGACGTCGCCGGCCGGGCGGAAGCCCTCGGATACCGGTCGCTGTGGACCCTGCAACGCGTCCTCAACCCGGCCCGGTCGCCCGAGACCTTCTACCGCAACGTGCCCGACCCCTTGCTGACCTTGGCATTCGTCGCCGGCCACACGTCCACCGCCCGGCTCGGTGTCGCCGTGCTGAACCTGCCGTTCGTGTCGCCCGCGCTGCTGGCCAAGCAGACCGCGACACTGGACCGGATCTCGCACGGGCGGTTGGACCTGGGCCTCGGCCTGGGCTGGCTGCCGGAGGAATTCGTGGCGACCGGGATGCCCACCGCCCGCCGAGGTGCCCGCGCCGCCGAATACCTGACCGTGCTCTCCGCTTTGTGGAGCGGGCGCGCGGCCCCATTCGAGGGCGAGTTCTACCGGCTGCCCGATGTGGTCATGTCACCAACTCCGATTCAACAACCGGGCCCGCCGATCCTGTTCGGCGGCGCATCGGAATCGGCATTGCGGCGAGTCGGCAGGCTCGCCGACGGCTGGATCAGCGCCAGCGGGCACGATCCGCGCACCATTCCGGCCGCGATCGGGACCGTGCGGGAGTCCGCGGAACGGGCTGGACGTGACCCGGACTCGCTGCGGTTCATCTGCCGCGCCGCCCTGGGCAGCCCCGTGCACGGCCCTGAGTCCCCGCTGTACGGCTCGTTCGACCGGGTCCGGGACGGTGTGGCCTGGCTCGCCGAACAGGGCGTCACGGAGGTCTTCTACGACCCCAACTTCGACCCCGCCGTCGTCGGGCCGGACGTACCGCCCGAAGCGGCACTGGCGAAGGTCGTCGACATGATGGTGGCGCTGGCGCCGCGGGCCTGAGGCGTCAGCGCACCGGGTCCGGCAGGGCCGTCGGGATGTAGTGCGCCGCCAGCAGGCGCAGTGGTGTGTCCGCGCTGAACGACAGCACCCACACGCTGCCCTTCTTGCACGGCACCCGGCCCAGGTCCAGCCCGGACCGGGCCGCGAGTTCGCCGATGACACCCGGGATCACGCCGCCCTGGCTGCAGATCACCGGCACGCCCGGTTCGCCCGCGATCGCCAACAGCCTGCTGATCGCGGCTTTCGGGGCCGCCTGGTAGGAGCTCTCGGTCAGCGTCGGTTCCCGCACCACCGGAACACCGAGGCCCGCGACGGTCTCCACGCACCGCACCTTGTCCGCCGCCGACACCCGCTGCGGGCCGAACAGCGGCAGCAGCGCGCGCAGTGCGTCGGCCTGTTCGCGACCGGCCGGTGACAGCGGCCGCTCGTCGTCCGGACCGGTCCACGCGGACCGGTTGCCCGCCTTGGCATGCCGGACCAGCAGGACGGTGCGGCTGTCCGCGGGCACGGCGGTGAACCGGGACAGCACGTCCCGATCGGTGTCGTAGCTGAGCAGTTCCGCCGCGTCCGGCGGGCGCAGCCAGCGCACGTCGTCCACTTCGTGGTTGGGCGTGAACGTGCCCGTCCCGGCCCGGCCGGTGAAGTAGGTGACCCGTTTGTGCCCGGGGACCGGGCCGGGCACGGCGTAGTCGACGTGGCCCAGCGGGCGGCCCAGCACCGGCAGGTACCCGGTCTCCTCCCAGGTTTCCCGCACCGCGCACGCGGCCGCCGTCTCGCCCGGATCGAACTTGCCCTTGGGCAGTGACCAGTCCGCGCGGCGCGGCCGGTGCACGAGCGCGACCTCGATGTCGTCCCCGCCCGCGCCCGCGGGCCGCCACAGCACAGTGCCGGCCGCGCGCACGGTCACCGGCCACGGGTCCGGCTCACCGGAGGAGCCGCCGTGCCGTTCCGCCATGTGCTGTTCGTTCCCCTTATTCCTTCGCCGAATGCATCCGCATCATCGCGACCTGGTGGTCACGCACCCGGGTGCCGTTGGCCGGCGACGCCTGCCACTGGCCGTCGGACTGCAACACCCAGCAGCGGGTGGCCGGATCGAGGGCCGAGTCCAGGATCGCGTCCAGCTGCCCGGCGAGCTTCTGGTCCTTCACCTTGACCAGTACCTCGACCCTGCGGTCCAGGTTGCGGTGCATCATGTCCGCGCTGCCCAGCCACTGTTCGCCCGCCCCGACGAACTGGAAGATCCGGGAGTGCTCCAGGAAGCGGCCGAGGATGGACCGGACCTGGATGCGCTCGGACAGGCCGGGTTGGCCCGGCCGCAGCGCGCAGATGCCGCGCACGACGATGTCCACGTCCACGCCGGACTGCGACGCACGGTAGAGCGCGTCGATGACCTGCTCGTCGACCAGCGAGTTCACCTTGATCCGGATGCCGGCGGGCCGGCCGGCCACGGCGTGCTCGATCTCCCGCTCGATGCGTTCCACGATGCCGCGGCGGATTCGCTGCGGCGCCACCAACAGGTTGTTGTACTTGGTCTGTCGGGAGTAGCCGGTGAGCACGTTGAACAGGCCGGTCAGGTCGGCGCCGATCGTCGGGTCGGCCGTCAGCAGGCCGATGTCCTCGTACAGGCGGGCCGTCTTCGGGTTGTAGTTCCCGGTGCCGATGTGACAGTAGCGACGGATGTTGGAACCCTCCTGCCGCACCACGAGGCACACCTTGCAGTGCGTCTTCAGGCCGACGAGGCCGTACACGACGTGCACGCCCGCCTGCTCCAGCTGCCGCGCCCATTCGATGTTGGCTTCCTCGTCGAACCGCGCCTTCACCTCGACCAGGGCCACGACCTGCTTGCCGGCCTGGGCGGCCTCGATGAGTGCGTTCACGATCGGGGAGTCGCCGGACGTCCGGTACAGCGTCTGCTTGATCGCCAGCACGTACTTGTCGGCCGCCGCCTGCTCGATGAACCGCTGCACGCTGGTGGAGAACGAGTCGTACGGGTGGTGCACCAGCGCGTCGCCCTGGCGCAGCTGGTTGAACACCGAGCGCGGCACCTCGCTGTCGGCGAACGCCGGGTGCGTACCGGGGACGAACGGGCGGTCCTTCAGTTCCCTGCGGTCCACCGCGTACAGCTGCCACAGGCACGTCAGGTCGAGCATGCCGCGGACGACGACGACGTCGTTGTCCTCCACCTTCATCTCGCTCTTGAGCAGCTCCAGCATGTCGTCGGTCATGTCCTCGCCGACCTCCAGTCGGACGGGCAGGCCGAACCGCCGCTGGGCGAGTTCCTGTTCCAGCGCCTTCAACAGGTCCTCGTGCCGGTCCTCCTCGACCTCGAAGTCCGCGTTGCGGGTCACCCGGAAGACGTGCCACTCGGTGACTTCCATGCCGTCGAACAGCTCGCCGAGGTGGTTGGCGATCAGCTCCTCCAACGGCAGGAACGTGGCCTGGTTGCGGTCCCGGTTCTGCTCGACGCGGATCAGCCGGGGCACGTTGTTGGGCACCTTCACGCGCGCGAAGTGCCGGGTGCCGGTGACCGGGTCGTACACGGTGACCGCCAGGTTGACCGACAGGCCCGAGATGTACGGGAACGGGTGCGACGGATCCACCGCGAGCGGGGTGAGAACCGGGAACACCTGGTCGGAGAAGTAGTTGGACAGGCGCAGCTGGTCGGCGTCGTCCAGCTCGTTCCACGTGACCATGCGGATGCCGTGCTCGGCGAGTTCGGGCATCAGGCGGTCCAGGAACACCGTGGAGTGCTGCTGGACGAGTTCCTGGTTGCGCTTGGCGATGTAGGCCAGCTGTTCGTTGGGGGTCAGCCCGTCGGCGCTGAGCGCGGACAGGCCCGTCTCCTCCCGCCGCTTCAACCCGGCGACCCGGACCATGTAGAACTCGTCCAGGTTGGACGCGAAGATCGCGAGGAACTTGGCCCGTTCGAGCAGCGGCTGCGACGCGTCCTCGGCCAGCGCGAGCACCCGCGCGTTGAAGTCCAGCCAGGACAGCTCCCGGTTGAAGTACCGGTCGTCGGACAGTTCGGCGCCGCCGGCCGGTGTGACGTCGGTCGCGGCGGGCGGTGCCGACGGCACGCTGCGCGCCTCGTGCTCGGCCTGCGTGCCCTCACCGGTCGGGGTGGTCACCGAGTTGCCGGTGGCTCGGGTGGCGTAGCTGCGCGTGCTCGCCGACGACGTCGTTCGCTCCGATAGGTCCGCCTGGTTGCTCGCTCGTTCGGTCACAGACGCCATTGTCCCCGATCAGCGGCCTTTTTCGACCCGGCGGATGGGGTAGCCGAGTGAACATGTGGTTGCCGGTCGTGGGGCGGCCGCTGACCGGCAGCCCTGTGTCACATGGCCGAGCGGCAGGGGCACGGCATGCCGACGAGGGCCGCGGTGTGCGCACCGAGGCCGAGGGTGCCGGCCAGCGCGAGGTCCTCGGCCGTGTCGACGTCGCAGCGCAGGGTGGGCAGGTCGACGCCGACCAGCACGGCGTCCGACGCCAGGTGCGCCGCTGCCGAACCGGGGCCGAAGCGCGGATCCAGCGGGCCGCCGGGCGCCGCGACCAACAGGGTCGTGCCCGTGCCCTGGCGGTCCGCGCAGAACGCGCGCCTCCCGTCGGCCTCGGCCAGTGCCTTCGCCAGTTCCTCCGTGCGCAGCGCCGGCAGGTCGGACTGCAACGCCGCCACCACCGCACCCGGGTCGGCGCGCAGCAGCACGTCGGCGCCGTGCGCGACGGCGGCGTTCAGGCCCGCGCCGGGCAGGTCCGGGGTCGTCGCCACGCCGTCGCCGGTCAGCGCGTCGGTCACGGTCGGATCGGACGTGACCACCAGCACCCGGCGCACGTTCGGCGTCGCCGACGCGGCCGCCGCCGTGTCCCGGACCAGCGCCAGCGCCAGGGCCTCGTGGGCGGCCCGGTCGCCGACCCCGCGGTCGGCCGCGCCGAGCAACCGGGACTTGGCCCGGTCCAGCGTCTTGACCGTCATCACCAGGTCCACACTTTCCCGCACCCTGCCATCCTGCCTGACGCGCGCGGGTGCCTGACGGGACCCGGGCTGGACCTCGGACGACGGGGCGGGAAGACTCACGGCACGATGGTGGCGGGACCAGCGAGAGGAGTGCAGGTGGCGCGGCGGGAGAAGGGTGGCTTCTGGATCTGGTTCGCGGCGAGCTTCTTCTATCCGCTGTGCCGGGTGCTGGCACGGCGGGAGAACCGGAACACCGAGCGAATCCCCGCGCAGGGTGGCGTGCTGCTGGTGATGAACCACGTGTCCCACCTCGACCCGGTGTACGACTCGGTGTTCGTGCACAAGCTGCGCCGCATCCCGCACTTCCTGGCGAAGGAGTCGCTGTTCCGGCCGCCGCTGGTCCGCCAGGTGATGTACGGCACCGGCCAGATCCCGGTGTACCGGGGGTCGGCGGACGCGAAGGACAGCCTGCGCGACGCGAACGCCGCGCTGAAGGCCGGCAAGGCGGTCATCATCTACCCCGAGGGCACGATCACCAAGCAGCCGGAGGGCTGGCCGATGTACTCGCGCACCGGCGTGGCCCGGCTGGCGCTGGAGAACGACGTGCCCGTCATTCCGGTGGCCCGCTGGGGCACCCGGGCGATCCTGGACGGCTACCACCGCACGTTCCGGCCGTTCCCGCGGCACGACGTGGTCACGGTCGTCGGTGAGCCGGTCG
>DASZXM010000988.1:0-4455 GCA_035546415.1 Pseudonocardiaceae bacterium | reverse complement strand
TGGACCGTTCCGGTTGGCGCGTTCGCTCGTCCGGCTGGGTTGGGCCGGTGCCGACGCCCAGCCGCCGGCTCTGGCCCAGTGTCGGTCGTGGCCCGCGCGCGGCGGGGCGCGCCGTCGACTCGGACGGCTGCGCGTCCCGCGGCGGTGCGGCCGCCGTGGACGAGAAGCCGGCCATGGCGGCCAGTGCCAGTGCTCCGGCGACACCACCGGACCGGGCGGCGTCGAGCTGTTCCATCAGCATCGCGATGTCCGGGCTGTACACGGGGTGCGCGTCGGTGGCCGCCCGGTCCGGCACGGTCGGCTCGCCGACGTAGTCGTCGACGGCCCTGGTGAGCACCGGCGGCCCGGCCGCCGGCCGGGCCCGCACGACCTCACGTGCCCGCGTGACGACAGGCGGCGCGATCGCGTCGATCGGCTCGTCCGGTGGCAGCACAAGTGGTTCCGGCACGACCCGTGCCACGCCGGTGACCCGGCCGGCCGGTCCGGACGTGCGGCGGTGACGCAGCTGCACCAGCGGCCGCGTACCGGCCAGGTCGGGTGCCCGCAGTACCGGGTTCAGCGCCGGTGGCCACGGTCGCACGGTGGTGCGCAGCGGCGGCAGCCGCGCCCACTCGCGACGCGGCGACACGCGCGTGTCAGCGGTCGCACGGGGGCGACGACGTCGGAAGGGCCAGCGCATCACAGTGTCTCCGTCACAGCTGTGCCGGCCACCGGCCGGCGGGTTCTGCCGTGTCCAACTCGGCGTGGATGCGGCCGATCTCGTCGATCACCCTGGTCCGGGCCGGATGTTCCAGATCGAGGATCTCCGCGAGGGACCAGTGCAGGTAGTAGGCGACGTACACGACCTCCCGCCACAGCCGGTCGGCCGGGTACGTCACGCTCCCCCCGGGGCATCACCGGCGATGTCCACCGCGAACCCGTGGCCGCACGCCGGGCAGCTGACGTCCGCCTCGGTATGTCCCTCCTGGTTGATCCGCCGGTACAGGTCCTGCAGGAACGCCAGGTCGGAGGCGAACAGGCCCTCCACCACGGATGTGTCCACGACCGGTACCGTGCCGAGCTTCGTGACGGTCCGTTCCAGCAGCAGGACCGTGAGGAACGCGGGGTTCTGACGGACCCGGGAATCGTTCTGCGGTGCGATCTCGTCGCGGGCCGTGGCGAGCCGCATCACGCCGTCCCGGTGCACGACGCCGTGCTCGTCCACGAAACCGCGCGGCAGCACGAACGGGTACTCCGTGCGCAGGCCGGCGGACTCCGTGGACCGGCTGCCGTCGACCAGGCTGTCCACCGCGGTCATGACCGCACGCAGGTGATCTTGTCGCACTCCAGTGTGACCGTGATGGTGATCTGTTCGGTCGCACCGGACTTCGCGCCCGCGATGTCCAGTTTGGAGCACCAGGCGTTCTCGAGTTTGTAGGTGAGCTTGAACGTCTTCCCGGCGTCCATCAGATTGATGTCGGTGTCCTGGCGGGCGGTCGGGTCGCCGGCGCGCGCCTTGTCGTGCCACGTCAACAGCGCCATCATGGCAGTCGGGTCCAGGCCGGTCACGAACGTCACCTGCGGCGGCTTGGTCTTGCCATACTGCTTGGTGTGGATCGTCTCGCCGCTCTTCTCGTGCGAGTAGATGTACTCGACGGGTTCGATCGCGGTGTTGATGTTCTTCAGTTCCGATATCGGCGTCGGCGGGATGGCCGACGTCTTGAAGAAGAACCGCGCGGCACTGACGATCTGTGTCTGGTCGGCCATGATGTCCCTCCGCTACCAGGTTGATCCGATCGCTGACGGTCAGGCCAGCATGATGGCGTCGCAGTCGATCGTGACCTTCATCATCACGACGCCGGTCGCCCCCGCCTGCGCGGGATCGATTTCCAGCC
Source organism: Pseudonocardiaceae bacterium (assembly GCA_035546415.1). Taxonomy (GTDB): domain Bacteria; phylum Actinomycetota; class Actinomycetes; order Mycobacteriales; family Pseudonocardiaceae; genus DATEPR01. Next base: position 2,581 of record DASZXM010000988.1, on the reverse strand, counting down.
TGGAACACCAGGCGTTCTCCAGCAGGAAACTGAGTTGGGTGTCGCCGCCGGACGCGTCCAGCATGGTGAACATCGCCGGCACCTTGGCCAGCGGGTTGTTCATCCGGGCCAGCGCGTGCCAACCGAAGACCTGCGCGAAACCCGCCGTGTCCAGTCCGCGTTCCAGGACGATCGTCGGCGGCTTCGCCCGGCCGAACTGCTTGCTGTGGAAGTAGCCGAGGGTGCCGGAGTACCAGTACTCCAGAGGTTCCACCGCGGAGTGGATGCCGCCCAGCTTGGCGAAGCCGAGGCCGGTGGTCCAGCCCTCGCAGACGATCCAGAACCGGGGTGCGCTCACCACCTGCTGCTGACCGGCCATGGTGGCTCATTCCTCCAGGGCCGCGCCCTGGGAGTACTGGGACAGCCGGAAGACGACGAACTCCGCCGGTTTGACCGGGGCGATGCCGACGTCGATGGTCAGGATGCCGGCGTCCCGGTTCTCCTCGGGGTTGTTCTCCTCATCGCACTTGACGTAGAAGGCTTCGTCCGGTGTCCGGCCGAACAGCGCGCCACTGCGCCAGACCCGGCGCAGGAACATGGTGATGGTGCGCTGCACCGAACTCCACAGGTAGTCGTCGTTCGGTTCGAACACCACCCAGTTGGTGCCGTTGAGGATCGACTTCTCCACGAAGTTGAACAGCCGCCGCACGTTCAGGTACCGCCACTCCGGGTCACTGGACAGCGTCCGCGCGCCCCACACCCGGATGCCCTGACCGGGGAACGCCCGGATGCAGTTGACACCGATCGGGTTGAGCTGGTCGTGCTCACCCCGGGTCAGGCTGGCCTGCAGTTCGATCACGCCGCGCAGCACCTCGTTGGCGGGCGCCTTGTGCACGCCACGGGTGTCGTCGTTGCGGGCCCAGATGCCGGCGACGTGACCGCTGGGTGGCACGAAGACCGGTTTGCCGGTGCGCGGGTCCATGATCTTCACCCAGGGCCAGTACATGGTCGCGTACTTCGAGTCGTAGCCGGCGACGTTCTGCCGCCAGTCCTTGAGTTGCTGCGGCCGCAGATTCGGCGGCGGATCGAGGATGGCGACCCGGTCCGACATCAGCTCGCAGTGCGCGATCATCGCCAGCTGCACTGCCTTCAGGCCATCGTCGTCGATCAGGTTGTTCTGGTAGGCGGCCATCAGGTCCGGCACGCACAGCATCGTGATGTCGTCGACGGCTTCCAGGCCGGCGAAACCGGTCCGGTCGGCGGCGTCACCGACGTAGTCGTCGGCCGAGATCCGCGCCGGCGGTGTCGCAGGCGGTGGGGCCAGCGAGATCTGGGCGCCCTTCTGCGGCACGGCGACCGCGCCGCCCTTGACATCGTCGACGGCGATCAGGGTCGACTGGCGCAGTGCGGTGATCACGTTGTTCGGTCCGCGGCGGGTGGTGAGGTTGTCGAACACCTCTTCCTTGCCGTCCTTGTCGGCAGCCCGGACGACCAGTTTGAACGTGTCCTCGCCCGCCTCGGACGCCTCCTGCACCTCGACGGTCACCGGTGCCGCGTCCGGACGGGTGTCCAGCGCGCGCACGGCCAGTGGCTTGCCACCGGCCACCGCGGGCAGCACACCGACGGGGTGGGTGTCGCCGTTCGAAGCCCGTTCCGGGCCACCGATCCGCACGACGTAGGCCGAGCCGCCCCCGTTGAGGAAGTACGCGTACACGCTGTGCGCGAGGTAGCCGCCGTCGATGAAACCGCCGAACGTCTGGGTGAACTGGGTCCAGTTGGTCACCAGCACCGGTTCGTCGCACGGGCCCTGCTCCGCGAAGCCGACGAACGCGGCGACGGCCGTGCCGACGCCCTCGATGGGCTTCGAACCGGACGACTGTTCCTCCATGTAGACGCCGGGCGACAGATAGGTGGGCATCGTTCCTCCCCCGCTGCAGCGGCCATGACGTGTCCACTGTGCCCACGGCGGTACGCGGTGCCCACAAGAAACCGGACGGGCTATCGCGCAACCGCCGTTGCCCTTTCGGACCACCGGCGTGGTCCCGGACTGAACCCCGACGACTCTTCGCGGGCACCGACGCACCGCTCACAATGGCCTGGTGCTGCACGAGATCGACGCCGCGCTGCGGACGATGCTGCTGGCCGAACTGCCCGCGACGACCACGATCCGGTTCGACACCCCGGATCCGTCGTGGTGCGAGGGCGCCGGCGGTGTCGTCAGTGCGTTCCTGCACCGCGTCCGGGAGGATCTCGGCGCCCGGACGGCGAGTTGGGTGGAGCACCGCGACGAACGCGGGCGGGTGGTCGACCGGGCGGCACCGGCCCGCCGGTACCACGTGCACTATGTCGTCACCGCCTGGGGCGCGGACAGCGGTCACGAACACCAGTTGCTCGGCGCCGTGCTCGCCGCGCTGGCCGGCCACGACACGGTGCCGGAGCAGCACCTGAGCGGATCGCTGCGTGCCGCGGGTCACCCGGTCACCCTGGCCGTCGCCCATCCCGAACTGTCCCGGCCGGCCCCGGAGTTGTGGCGGGACCTGGCGCTGCGGCCCAGGGCCGCACTGGACCTGGTCGCCACCGCGACCCTGACGCCGGCCACGCC
>DASZXM010000987.1:0-8332 GCA_035546415.1 Pseudonocardiaceae bacterium | reverse complement strand
CGAGGTGACGGCCTCGAACGCGGCCGACGGCGTGGCCCAGGTGTTGGAGCGTTGGTTCTGACAGCGTTGGTTCTGATGCAGTAGGGCGCACGGCCGAACGGAGCAACAGGGTCGCTACCCTGTCGCGCGTGAGCGTCACTGTCAGTGCCGAACCGGTCACCGCGGCGCCGGCTTCCGGTGCATCGCGCGGCCGGCGCCTGCTCGTGCCGGCACTGATGCTGGCCGCCGTGCTGGTGGGCGCGCTGCTGCCGTTGGCGCGCAACCACATCTTCTACTTCTGGGACGACTCGGCCGGCGCGGCCGTGCCGGTGTGGCACCGGGTCGCGCAGTCGGTGCTGCACGGGCACTTCCCCCTGCTGAACCTGGACATGTGGCGCGGCGGCGACTTCGCCGCCGAAGCCGCGACCGGCATGTGGAACCCGGTGCTGGTCGCGCTGATGGTGGCCGCCCACCCGATCGACAACCTGGCCGTGGGCATCACGCTGGCCAAGATCTGCCTGATGCTGCTGGCATCCGGCGGCACGTACCTGCTGGCCAGGGACTACGGCGTACGCCGCACGCCGGCCGCCGTGGCCGGGACCGTGGTGCCACTGGCCGGCTACTCGTTCTTCATGGACGGCACGGCGTGGGTGAACGCGCTGGCGCTGACCGCGTTCACGCCGTGGGTGTGGTGGACGGCGCGACTGGTGGCGCGGGACGGCCGGTCGCCGCTGTGGCTGGTGCTGACCGGATACCTGGCGGTGTCGATCGGCAACCCGTACGGCTTCCTGGCCGTCGGGCTCGCGATCCTCGCGGTCGTCGTGGAGCAGCGGCGGCGGGTCGTCGTGCTGCTGCTGTCCGGTGTGGCCGTCGCGCTGACGAACGTGATGGTCTACCTGCCGCTGCTGCTGACGTCGTCGGTAGGTTTCCGGGCGGCCAGCCAGACGCTCAACGACGGCTTCCTCAAGCCGAGCCTGACGAACCTGCTGGAGCTGAGCACGCCCAGCGGTGAGCCGTTCATGAACAACTTCGCGACCACGTCCGGCGTGGGCTACTTCGCGGTGCCGGTGATGTACCTGGCGTGGTTCGTGCTCCCGACGCTGCCGTGGCTGCGCTGGGGGCTGCTGCGCGAGCGGTGGCGGGACGTCACGGGCCTGTACGTGTTCGGCGGTGCGTTCGGGCTGTTGATGCTCGGACCGTCGCAGATCTGGATGTTCCGCTGGCCGCTGCGGCTGATCGACTTCTTCTGGTTCCCGGTGGTGCTGCTGTGGGCGCTGCTGGCCGGCGAGGGGGTTCAGCGCTCGCGGTGGCGGGTCCGGGCCGCGGTGAGCGCCGGGCTCGTCACCGTGGGCGCGTACCTGGCGTGGGGCGAACGTACCCAGACGTGGCCGCGGCACGTGATCGGCGGCATCGTGGTGTTGGCGCTGGTCGCCATACTGATCCGATGTGGACTGTCCGGGCGGGCCGGTTTCGCCGCGCTGACGGCGGGTTCGCTGCTGGTGCTCGGGTCGCAGCTGGTGTGGTTCCCCGGCAACGCGGCCGTGACCGACTACCGGTTCCCGACGAGCGCGGCGCTGCTGCACCAGCGGTTCGCGAAGTACCAGGGGACGGTCGTGCAGCTGTCCGACATCGGGCTGGACGTGGCGCAGCGCGGACCGGACCGGGCCTACCTGGACGTGCTGTACGGCTCGATGTACAGCGTGGCCGGCGTGGACAGCACCACCGCGTACAGCGGGATCGGTTACACGCCAATGGATTCCGCGCTGTGCGAAAGCTACCAGGGCTCGGTCGGGTGCCCCGCGGTGTGGCGGACGCTGTGGCAGCCGCCGCCCGGCTACTCGGTGCCGCTGGTGGACCTGCTGCGCGCCGACACGGTCGTGGTGCAGAACTCGCTGCTGGACACCCGGAATCTGCCCGCCCCCGCTGGCTGGCACCGGACACCGGCCGACGAGCGGAGCGGCCTGGCGACCGTGTGGACGCGCGACGACCCGGTGACGTCCAGCGGGCTGGTGTCCGCTGCCGACGGTGTGGACGTGCGCGCGGACTCGATGGTCGGCGACGTCGGCGAGCGGGTCACCTACCACGGCGGCGGGTCGCTGACGTTCGCGCGGCTGGCGTGGCCGGGGTACAGGGCGACGGTCGACGGCCGGGCGGTGCCCGTGCGCTCCGGGCCGGACGGCCTGCTGGTGGTGGACGTGCCGCCCGGCGACGGGCAGATGGAGCTGTCGTGGAGCCCGCCCGGTCGGCGGGTGTCGGCGTTGGCGTTCGGCCTCGGCGTGCTGCTGGCGGCCGGGTTGGCAGTGGTGAGTCGGAGGAGAACTCGTGGTTGACAGACCTTTGGTCACGATCCTGGCGCCCGCCTACGACGAGGCGGACAACGTCGTCGGGCTCGTCGGGTTCTACCGGGAGATCCGCAGGGCGCACCCGCACCTGGACTTCGAGCTGATCGTCGTGGACGACGGCTCCACCGACGGCACCGCCGACATCCTGCTGGCCGCGCTGCGACCGGGCGACGTGGCGCGGGTGGCGCGGCTGTCCCGCAACTTCGGCTCGCACGCGGCGCTGTCCGCAGGCCTGGTCCTGGCCAGGGGCGACTGCCTGATCACGGTCAGCACGGACCTGCAGGAGCCGCTCACCGCGATCGACGACTTCCTCGCCGAGTGGATGGCCGGTGCCGACGTGGTGTGGGGCGTGCGGCGGACGCGGGTGGTCCGCTCGGTGTCGTCGCGGCTGTTCTCCCAGTTGTTCCACCGGTGGTCGGAGATCCCGACGTACCCGAAGGACGGCCCGTCGCAGGTGCTGCTGTCCCGGCAGGTGATCGACACCGTGCGACAGATGCCCGAGCGCAACCGGAACGTGCTGGGCATGGTCGCGTGGGTCGGGTTCAACCAGCGCACGATCGAGTTCGACCAGCTGCCCCGGCCGGCAGGGGCGAGCAAGTGGACGCCGCGCCGGAAGATCCGGCTGATGGTGGACTCGTTCGTGGAGTTCTGTCCGGCGCCGTTCCTGTTGACCACGGTCGCCGGTGTGTGCCTGGCCGGCATCGGGTTGCTGGCCGGTCTGGTGCAGCTGGCGGTGGGGACGCCGTCGGGCTGGGGACTGGTGCTGGCGTGCGTGTTCCTGCTCGGCGGCGCGCAGTTGGCGGTGCTGGGCGGGTTCGGCGAGTACCTGTGGCGTGCCGGCGACGACGCCCGGCGGCGGCCGGTCTACGTGCTGCGCGGCGTGCAGGACGTCGGCGTGCCCTGCGACCGGACGGTGCGGCCGCTGGCGGGTCGCTGGTAGCGGGCCAGCCCGGCCGCGATACCGGCCGAGGCGAGGTCGCCGACGGTGAACATCAGGCGGGACAGCACGGCGAACGCGGCCGCCCGGGTGGGGCCCAGCGTGGTGGCGAGCACGGCGGCCACCACCACGTCCCGCAGGCCGGCGCCGGAGGGCAGCAGGAACAGCAGCAGCCCGGCGTTGAGGCCGACCGCGATCGCACCCGTGCACAGCAGGAGCTGCGCGCCGGACAGCAGCCACAGGTGCACGCCGTAGAGCAGGTACGTGGCCACCGCGGAGCCCGCCACGCGGGCGACGGTGCTCCAGCGCAGCCGGTGCTCCAGCGGCGGGCGGCGCAGCAGCCGCAGGACGCGCGACGTGCTCCACGTGAGCACGGCCGGGTGCAGTGCGGCCAGACCGAGCGGCAGCGCGGCCAGCAGCCACGGCCAGATCGCCGCGCCCAGCGCGAGCGCCGCCACGAGCGACACGCCCAGCTGCACCAGCGACGCGGTGAACACCCGCGCCCGCGCCACGCCGGCCTGACGGCCCAGTTCCATCTGCAGCAGGTACGCCCAGACCGAACCGGGCAGGTACTTGCCCAGCTGGCCGACCAGGTAGATGCGGCCGCCCGCGACCGCGCCCACCGGCGGGCCGAACTCGTTCACCAGCACCAGCCAGCCGTAGGTCGCCGTGGCCATCGCGGCCAGGACCGCCACCTGGCCGGCGACGGCGGCGACCGGCGACACGGCCGACAGGGTGTGCCACACCTGGTGCCAGCGGGTCACCAGGTACCAGGCGGCGGCTGCCAGCACGGCGACCAGCAGCAGCCGCCGCAGCCAGGTCACCACGCCGTGCCCACCGTGGTCAGCCGGGTGAACTCGGCGAGCAGGTCGTAGCCGTCCCACACCGGGGCGAACGTCAGCGCACCGCCGAACGGCACGATCCGGTCGATGCCCCGGCCGGCCAGCGCGGTCGCCAGGTCGACCAGTTCGGCGCGGTGGAAGCCGAAGCAGCTCAGTGTCCGGTCCTCCCGCTGCACCACCTCCACCAGGTCGGTGAGGCTGCCGATGGTGGCCTGCGGGAACGTGCCCACGCCCAGCCAGCGCCGGGTCGGCTCGGGTCGCACCAGGTCCAGCACGGCGACCTCGTCGCGGCTGAACCGGACGGCGTCGGCCTGGCCGTCGGCGGCCATGCCATAGGCCGCCAGGCGTTTGCGGATCGCCATCGCCGGGTCGACCGTGGTGGCCCGCTCGGCGACGACCCTGGCCAGCAGCGCGCCGAACTCGGCCCGCGCGTCCGCCGCCGCCGCGGGTTCGCCGATCCAGAACAGGGTGCGCGGGGACGCGCCCGCGGCCTGGTCGAACCAGTAGGCGTCGTTGTGGAAGCCGACGGCGGCGGCCAGCCGGTCGGCCTGCGACACCCGCCGCCACCCGGCCACCGAGACGGCGGCGAACGACGAGCGGTGCGGGAACGTGAGGTCGCGGGCGTGCGGGGCCAGCGGGTGGCAGCGGATGTCGGTGACGGACTGGTCCCCGCCCCACACCACGCGCAGGTCGCACAGCGTGGACAGCATCGCCGTGACCAGTTCGTCCCGGTCGTAGGTGATCATCAGCTGGGTCGCGGCGACCACGGGATCGGCGTCGGCGAGCGTGTCGTTGAGCGCGGCCAGCACGACGTCGGCCGGACCGGACGAGCGCGGTGACACGCGCACCACGTTGGTGTTGCCCGCCAGCGCGGACAGCGCCCACGAGTACACGAACAGGGTGTCCACAGTGGCCGGCGGGAAGTGCAGCACGACGCCGCGCGGGAACCGCAGCTCACCGTCCGCCGTGGACAGCCGGTCCAGCGTTCCGCGCAGCTGCGCCGGGCGCAGGAAGAAGCCCAGCGCGGCCAGCTCCGGGTGTTCGCGGGCCAGCGCGGGCGCCAGCAGCCGGCGGGCGAACGCACCGAGGAACGCGACCATCCGGTCGTCGCCGACCGACAGCCGGTCCGGCGTCCGCAGCCGGTCGGCCAGGTGCGGTACGTCGACGTCGGGGCCGGCGGGAAAGCGTTGCCGGACGGTCACTGCGCAACTCCTTGGCACATGGTCACCCGGTGGTGGTCGGTCGGCGTGGCCAGCTCGCCGGTCAGGGACCGCATCGCGCCTCCAGCGCCCGGTAGTCGACCTTGCCGCTGGCCAGCAGCGGCAGGCTGTCGATGCCCTGCACGTCGAACCCGGACACGTGCACCCGCAGCCGTGCGGCCAATGCCTGGGCGGCCGCCGCGCGGACCGCGGCGTCGGCGCCTTCGACGTACAGCGCGACCCGGTCCCCGGCGGCGACGGCGGCGACTCCCCTGCCGGGCGCGCGGACCAGGTTCTCCAGGTCGTCCAGGCTCACGCGGTGGCCGAAGACCTTGCCGATCCGGGCGGACCGGCCGGTGACGTACAGGTAGCCCTCGTCGTCTAGGTGGCCCAGGTCGCCGGTGTGCAGCACGCCGTGGCAGTCGTCGCCGCGGGCCACGTCCGCGGCCGTGGTCGCGTAGCCCATCATCACGTTCGGGCCGCGGTAGACGATCTCCCCGCCGGACACGGCGAACCCGCCGCCGGGCAGGGCGGGGCCGACCGAGCCGGGTTTGGCCGGCAGCCGCTCCGACGGGAGCGTGGCCATCCGCGGCGCCGCTTCGGTCTGCCCGTACATGACGAACATCCGGCCGCCCGCGCGCGTCATCGCGGTGTGGAACTCGGTGACCAGTTCCGGCTCCAGCGCCCCGCCGGCCTGGGTGAGCGTGCGCAGCGTCGGGTACCGGGCCGGGTCGAAGCCGATGCGCCGCAGCATCCGGTAGTGGTGCGGCACGCCGGCCAGTGACGTGACGCCGTACTCGTTCACCGCCGACCAGAACGACCTGGCCAGCAGCCCGGCGTCCGCGATGACCACGGTGGCACCGCGCAGCAGGTGGCTGTTCAGCACGGACAGGCCGTAGCTGAAGTGCAGCGGCAGGCTGGTCGGCGCGATGTCGTCCGGGCCGATGCCCAGCACGTCGGCGATGGCGGCCGCGTTGGCGGAGATCGCGTCCGCGGACAGCCGCACCAGGCGCGGGTTGCCGGTGGAACCGCTGGTCGGCAGCAGCACGGCGAGGTCGGGATGCGGTGCGACGCCGTCCACGCTGTCGCGCACCCACGCCTCACCGGCCGGGTCGATCGTGATGTTGAGATAGCCGGCGGGCGGGACTTCCAGCCAGTCCGCGCCGAGCACGGCCGCCGGTCGGAAGCGGTCGATCAGCGCGCCGTAGGGCTGCGCGGGATCGAGCAGCGCGACCGCCCGGTCGGCGCGCAGCGCGGCGAGATACCGCAGGATCGCCTGCCGTGTCACGGGCATGCGCGCCAGCAGCACGCCGGGCGGCAGGCGGGCGAGCCGTTCGGCGAGCGAGTCCACGACGGCCGTCAGCTCGCCGCCCAGCAGCGTCTCGCCCGTCGCTGCCACGACGATCCGCGCGTCCGGGTGGACCAGTCTCACCGCACGAGCCCTCCGTCACCGGCCGGGAACCGGATCGCCCGCGCCACGTCGCGGTGGATGCGGTCGGCCATCCTGCTCCTCAGCTGCGATTTCACCCGGTCGTGGACCGAGCGCCGCTTCAGGAGCGTGGGTCTCCGGGCCGATACGTGGTCGGTAGGCGCTCCGGCAGCCGGGGCAGACTACCGCATGTCGGAATGTTGATTCCTCATGGTGGAAGATAGCGGAGCGATCGTCCCGTCCTCGGCGAGCGTGCCGATCACCCGGGCCGGGACCCCGGCGACCGCCGTGCCGGCCGGGACGTCGGCCGTGACGACCGCACCGGCACCGACCACCGCACCGTCGCCGATCGTCGTGCCCATCAGGATCACCGCGTTCGCACCGATGAACACCCGGTCGCCGATGGCCACCGGCGCGCGGTCCACGTCCGGGTGGGCGCGGCCGGTGACGCAGCGGCGGACCGTGTTGTGGGTGTAGATCTGCACCCCGCAGGCGATGTCGCAGCCCGCGCCGATGCGCAGGCCGCCGGAGCCGTCGATGACGGTGAACGCGCCGATCCACGTACCGGGGCCGATGTCCGGGTCACCGACGACCCACGCGTGCTCGTGGTAGGTCACGGCGCGGCCCGGCGGACCAGGTCGGCCATGCCCTCCTCGACGCTGATCGTCGGCGACCACCCCAGGACGTCCCTGGCCCGGGTGATGTCCGCCGCACGCCGGGACACCAGCACCTCCCGCGGGCGGAACACCGGTTCCACGTCGGCGCCGACCGCCTCGATCAGGATCTTCGCCAGCGTCGCGATCGACGTGTCCACGCCGGTGCCGATGTTGATCGGCAGGTTCGCCCGCTCCGACTCCAGCGCCAGCACCACCGACCGGGCCAGGTCCCGGACGTGCACGAAGTCCATGGACTGCGCGCCCTTGCCGTCGATCAGCGGTGCCTGGCCGGCGTACAGCCGCTCCACGAAGTGGTTGATCACCGACGTGTAGTACGCCTCGATCTTCTGGCCGGGGCCGTAGACGTTGAAGAACCGCAGCGCGATCCAGGACAGCCCGTGCTGCCGCTGGTAGAAGCCCAGCAGATCCTCGCCGGTGCGTTTGCTGATGCAGTACGGCGTGAGCGGGCGCAACTCGTCGTCCTCGTGCATCGGCAGCCGGCGCGGCTCGCCGTACACCGACGCCGACGACGCGAACACCAGCCGCCGCACGCCCTCGTCGGCGGCGGCCGCGAAGACGTTGTGGTTGCCGGTCATGTTGATGTCGGCGCTCTCGTGCGGATCGGCGATGCTCTTGTTGATCGACACGGTGGCGAAGTGGATGACGTGGGTGCAGCCGCGCATCGCCGACCGCACGGCACCGCCGTAGCGGACGTCGTTCTCCACCAGTTCGACGCCGCCGCCCGCGACCCACCCGGCGACCCGGTCCCGGTCGCCACGGGTCATGTTGTCGAGTATCCGGACGCGGTAGCCGCGTTCCAGCAGCAGCGGGACCACGTACGACGCGATGAACCCCGCGCCACCGGTGAACAGGACGGTTGGCATTGCTTCTCCTAGAGTGGCGCTCTTCCGGCCAGCGCGGCGCGCAGTGCGGCCGCGACGCGTGCGA
>DASZXM010000986.1:0-2501 GCA_035546415.1 Pseudonocardiaceae bacterium | reverse complement strand
TCGCCGGCCCCCTCTTCAGAACTTCAGGTAACGACTGGGGGCCTGGGCGGAGATCGTGCGCACGCTCAACCGGTGGCCGACGTAGCCGTCGTAGCCGTCCAGCCAGTTGTACTCGTACACCGTGATCGTGTCGTCCTGGTTCACCGACTGGACGTACGCGACGTGCCCGGCGCTGCCGGCGCCGTTCACGTTCGGATCCCACTGCGCCACCTCGCCCGGGTACGGGATGGTCGTCGACGACGCGCCGTGCCACATGTTCGCGTTACCCAGGAAGTCCGGCGACTTGGTGTGCGACCGGCCGTCCGACCGGATCGCCCACGCCGCGAACGACACGCACTCGCCCGCGTAGTAGCCGTGCCCGTCGTCCACCCACTGGTCCGGTCCGACACGCCACGGGTAGTTGTCCGCGTTGATCGACACCGAACCGGTGTTGCACTGCGGCACGCCCGGCGACCAGCCCTGGCTGTTCTGCGCCGGTGTGGTGATGAAGTGGTCGTACACCCAGTTGCCGTCGGACAGCTGGTCCCAGGTGCGGCTCTGCTGCCACGGCGCGCTCGGACCGTCACCCAGGTCCTGGCCGCCGTCGTCGACCTGGCAGACCACGCTCACCGCGGCGCCCTCGGACAGCCACTTCACGACGTGGTTGGCTTGCGGCTGGCTCTGCTCGGCCAGCGTGCCGTCGGTGCCGGACACGTGGTACGTCGTCGCGGCCTGGGCCGGTGCCGCCATGCCGAACAGACCTGCGGCGGCCGCGACCAGGACGGCCGACCCGGCAATGACCTTTGTGGACATTCCGATCCCCTCCCCGCTCCGGTGCGCTGTCAACCAGCACCCTGCCCGGGACGGCCGGCGACGGGCAGTCGGGTGTTCGACCGACCTGCCGGGGTGTGGTGCCTATGCGGGACGCGGCCACGGCCGCTCGATGCCCTGCCCGGCGGACGGCGCCGCGCCGATCAGCCGATCGCCGTCGTGAGCGCGCGTTCGGCCTGCGCGGCGAGCACGCCCACCAGGTCCGCGGCCGACGGTTGGTCGGTGATCAGGTCCACGCCCTCACCGGCCCAGACCGGCTGCCGTGGGAACTCGCCGTCGGCGACACCCGCCCGATAGGCCCGCTGTGCGTCCGCGTCGATCGGCTTGTCCCGCCAGCGGTCGAGGAACGGGTGGCCCAGCGTGCGCGCCGAATACCGGGCAGGCCAGCGTGATCCGCGCGCCACGTCCAGCACGGTGCTGCGCTCGGTGTCCTCGGCACGGGCGTCGATGATCGCCTTGGTGACCTCGGCGTCGACGAGCGCTTCCACCGTGGCCTGGAACCGCGTCCCGATCAGCGCTCCGGCCGCGCCGAGCGCCAGCGCGGCCGCCACACCGCGGCCGTCGGCGATCCCGCCCGCCGCCAGCACCGGTGTCGGCGCGACCAGGTCCACCACCGCCGGCACGAACGGCAGTGTCGACCGCCCGCGCCGCGCACCGTGACCGCCCGCCTCGGTGCCCTGTGCCACGATCACATCCGCACCGAGGTCCACCGCCTGCCGAGCCTCTGCCATGTCCGTCGCCTGGATGATCAGCACCGCACCGGCCTGGCGCACGGGATCGACGAACGGAGCGGGATCGCCGAACGACAGCATCACCGCGGCCGGCCGCCACTCCAGCGCGTGCTCGACCGTCGCGACGTCCACCGCCCAACTCTGGAAACCCACGCCCCAGGGCTGTTCCACGGCCGCGGCGAGCGGCAGCTCACGGTCCAGCCACGCGCGATTCCCGTTGCCAGCACCCAGAAGTCCGAGTCCACCGCCGCGGCACACGGCGGCGGTGAGCGCACCGCCCGCCGATCCGCCCATCGGGGCCAGTGCGATGGGATGCCGCACCGAACACAGGTCCGTGAACGCCGTGCGCACCGCGATCACCTCCGAACGGGTCGGGTGTCGATCCTACTGCGCGGGCCACCTGCCGATATCATCCGGCGCGTGACCACCTTCGACGATCTCGACGAACACCTGGACGCGTCCTCGCTGCCGTTGCGCCAGCAGCACATCCTGGCCACGATCCGGGACTGGGTGGTCCGCCACGGGTACTCGCCGAGCACGCGGGAAATCGGTGACGCCGTGGGCCTGCGGTCCGCGTCGACGGTGTCGCGGCACCTGGCTGCCCTGGAGGACAAGGGCTTCCTGCGTCGCAGCAGCACGATGTCCCGGCCGATCGACGTGCGCGCGTTCCTGTCGCCGGTCCGGGAGCCCGCCGCCGACTCGGTGACCGTCCCGGTGGTCGGCGACATCGCGGCCGGCGTACCGATCGCCGCCGAGCAACACGTCGACGACATTCTGACGCTGCCGCGCGAGCTCGCCGGCCGGGGCAACGTCTTCGCGCTGCGCGTCCGCGGTGACTCCATGATCGAGGCCGCGATCTGCGACGGCGACATGGTCGTGGTGAAGCAGCAGTCCGAGGCCCACTCCGGACAGATCGTCGCCGCGATGATCGACGAGGAGGCGACGGTGAAGGTGTTCCGC
>DASZXM010000985.1:0-3763 GCA_035546415.1 Pseudonocardiaceae bacterium | reverse complement strand
GCGGCCTGGGAACGGCGAATTATGTGCCGTTCCGCCCACCGGCACTGGTCAACGCCCGGACCTTTCCACCGATCCGGTAACACCGTTCGCCCACCGACAGATGTTTCCGTCGGCCGGCTGACCGCGGCCGGCTGCTGGCCGGCCTGTCTCCCACGGCCTGGCCCGGACGGCCGGTAGCCTGCCGAGCGACCATCGCCGGCAGGCGACGCGGAGGACCAGTATCGGCATGGCTGACCGCCACCTCGTCGACGTGCACGTGCTGCTCATCCGCCACGGCCGGGAGATCCTGCTGTCCCGGCGACGCGACCCGAACCCGGCCTTCGACGGCCGGTGGCACGCTCCCTCGGGCAAGCTCGACGCCGGCGAATCGGTCCTGGACGCGGCCGTCCGCGAGGCCGGCGAGGAAGTCGGGGTGCTCATCGACCCGGCGGACCTCGATCACGTGCACACCATCCACGTCAACGGCTCCGGCCCCGAACCCCGGCTCGGCCTGTTCTTCGCCACCGGACACTGGATCGGCGAGGCGGTCAACCGGGAACCGGACAAGTGCCGGTCCGTGCGGTGGTTCCCGCTCGACGACCTGCCGGAGCGGATCATCGACTACCCGGCCGCCGGGATCGACGCCTACCGGCACGGTTCCCGGTTCAGCATCCGCGGCTGGAACACCGACGGCGCGGGCCGGTGCTCCCTGCCCAGCCGCTGACCGGCGGTTCATCGTCGTCATTGTTCGTCGGCGAGGATCACCGTTCGGCAGGCCAGATGCAGTGCCAGGCGTTCGTCGCGGTGGCCGAGGTCCACTGCCAGGACCGACTCGATCCGGGCGATCCGGGCCGCCACCGTGTTCCGGTGCACGCCCAGCACCGCGGCCGTTTCCGCCAGCGACGACTCCGCGTCCAGATACACCGCCAGCGTGCGGATCAGGTCGCCGGACAGGTCGCGCAGCGGTGCGAGCAGGGCGCGGGCCGCGGGCTCGAACGTGTCCGTGCGGGTCCATTCCAGCAGCAGCTGGGCCATGCCGAGCTGGTCGACGTGCAGGTAGTGCCCGGTTTCCGGGCGGGTCGCGGCCAGCCGGGCCGCGTCGCCCGCCTCGGCGAGCGTGGCGGCGAAGCCGGCGGCTCGGGCGTGCGGGCGGCCGACGCCCATGTGGGTGCTCATCGCGTCGCGCAGTTCGCGGTGGGCCGCACGCAGTTGCGCCGCCGTCGCCCGTACCTGGGCGGCCGTCGGTTCGTGCCCGAACGTCGTCCAGCAGCTCCACCCGTCACCCTGTTCCACGACGACCGCGTCGATGCCGTGCGCGCTCAGGGTTTTCGTCACCTCGGGGGCGCGTGCCACGCCGTCCACCGACGGCTTCGCGCCGATCCGAAAGCCGACGTGCCAGCCGCCCAATCGCCAGCCGACGTCCGCGGCCCGCCGCCGCAACTCGGCCGTTGGCTCACCGTCCAACCGCAGCAGGTCGCCCAGCAGCGCCGCCCGCGACCGCGCGTCCCGTTCCAGCTCCACGCGCTGGGTGAGCAGCCACCGCTGCACCGCGCCCGCGGCCACCTCCAGTGCCGCCGGCACGACGTCGGCCCGGGCGGCGAGCGCGCCGCGCAGCTCGACGGTCAACCACAGCGACGCGCCCGGCAGCCGGGCCGGAGCGGCGAGCAGGACACCGTCGGTGAGGTCGATCCGCTGCGGCATCGGGCGGTCGACGCGGACCAGTGCGGGTGAGGTGACGTCACCGGCCAGCGGATCGCCGTGGTCGTCCAACAGTGCCACGGGCGCGCGGAGCAGGTCGCGCAGGGCCGCGACCACCGCGTCCGGCGACGACGGCCGGTCGCCGAACGCGCGGTGCGCGGCCATGACGAGTTGCGCGCCGTCCAGGGCGGGCGCGGCCAGCAGCACGCGGGCCTCGACGAGCAGGTCCAGCGGGTCGGCGGGGCAGCCGAGCAGCGGAATGCCCAACCGGTCGGCGAGCAGCCGGGTCGCGACGGGCGCGCCCTCGCGCAGCAGCATGCCGGCACCGCCGCTGTCGGCGACCCGGCGCAGCAGCGCGTCCAGCCGCCAGTCGTCGGCCGGCACCGCACCCACGAGCACCACCAGGTCACCGGCCGCGACGACGTCACCGTCCGGCGACATCAACCCGCGCACGTGCGACACGTCCCGGTCCAGCCCGGCCGCACCGGCCAGCACCCGAACCGCCGTCCAGTCCGGCAACGCCAACAACCGCCCTACGTTCATCATCCGGCCCCGGACAGCAGTACGGGTTCGGTGCCGATGCCGTACGCGCTGGGCCGCACCACGGGCAGCCGATCCGGAGCCAGCCAGAAGGCGGGAGCCGGCAGCTGCAGGACCGCGACCTCCATGCCGCGCCGCACCGCGTCGCACGGCACGGGCACACCGGTGCGCCGGTCCAGCACCGCGAGCACATCCGGTGTCGTGGCCACCACGACGCCGTCGCGCAGTGCCATCAGGTACTCGTTCTCCATCTCCAGGCGCAGCAGCGCGTGCGACTCGTGGTCGACGATGGTGACGCTGCCCCGGCCGAACCCGATCCGCCCGTGCCGCGCGGGACCCGCCCGCCGGGACACCTCGACGGCCCGGCCGAGCACGAGAATCCGGCCACCGGTCACGGCGGCCAGTGCCTGCGCGTCCGGTTCCTGTCCGGCCGACAGTGCCCGCCTGCCCAGTTCCAGCGCACCGCTCACCGTGCCGGGCAGCGCGCAACCGGCCAGTTCACCCGCCGCGATCGGCGCCAACGCCAGCACCGCCCAGCCGCCGGCACCGGACAGGAACGCCCGCGCCGCCCGCTCGACGTCGGCCGGTGAACCGGCGGCCAGCACCAGCACCTGACCGCTCGACTCGGCCAGCGCCGCGGGCGCGAGCCCCCGGCCGACGGCCGCCACGGACAGCTGGTCCAGCCGGGGCAACCCGCGGCCGGACAGGTCGGCGTCCACCGCGCGCAGGCCGAGGTCGGCGGCCACGGCGAGCGCCATGACACCGTTGAGCCCACCGACCTCAATGGACATCACGGCGTCCACCGACTCCCGCGTCCACCGTTCGATCGCGGCGACGGCCGTGCGGAACTCGTGCCCGCCGGGCAGTTTCTCGGTGAACACGGCCGTCGCGCCGACCACGCCGACCGGTACCACCCCGGCCCGCGCGGGCAGGTCGCCGACCGGGGCCACGGTCAGCTCGGCATCGCCGGCCAGCCGCTGCCGCAGCAGGGACGCCGCCGTGACGGTGTCCCCGCCACCGCCCGAGCCCAGCAGTGACATCCCCCGTTCGAGGGCTGCCAGGTCAGAGGCGTCGATCCGCACACCGACAGCTTGCCTCAACTCTCGACCGGGACAAACTCCGTGTCCAGGCCGAACGCGCGCGGCCCGAACACCGCGAGCGCTTCGGGTGTGCGCATCAGTTCCGGTGTGGAGATCCCGACGACCGTGACCCGCTGGCCGTAGCGCAGGGTCTCCGTCGTGATCGGCTCGCCGCGTTCGGCGTCCAGCACGCAGATCAGGTCCGGCACGACACACCGCACCGCACCGTCCACACGCGCCACGAGGTTCTCGTTCTGGAACACCAGCTCCAGCTTGTGGTCACCGTCGAACGACACGGCGGCCGCCTGCCCGCGCGCGAACCCCTCCTCGGTGCGCCGGGCCACGTCGGAGACCTTGCCCCGGAACAGCACCCGCAGGTGCCGGTACAGCGTGCCGGACAGGAAGTCGGCCAACCGGGCGATCGGGTCCTGGTTGGCCTCCCGCGCGGCGCGGATGGCCCGGCCGAC
>DASZXM010000984.1:0-3625 GCA_035546415.1 Pseudonocardiaceae bacterium | reverse complement strand
CGCCGACGTCGCGCCCGTCGAGTACGTCCCGTTCGGCATGCGACCGTTCACCGGCGCCGACCTGGTCGCCGGGCCGTCCTACTGGCGGTGGGCGGGGACCGTCGGCGAGCCGACCGACACCGAGTTGCGGGCCGCGTTCGTCGACGACCGGACCGGGCTGCGCACCGTGCTGTGCTACCGCGCCGATCCCGCGCACGACGTGCTTCTGCGCTGGGTCGAGCTGACCAACACCGGGGTCGAGGACGTCCGGCTGGACCGGTTCGACTCGGCAGGAGTGTGCGTGCCGGTCCGGCCGCTGCTGACGTTCCTGTCCGGCCGGTGGGCGCACGAGTTCCAGCGTCAGCAGGTCGCCCTGCCGGCCGGGCGGTTCGAGATCGGCAGCACGCAGGGCGTGCCCGGACACATGTTCGCGCCGTGGCTGGCCGTGCAGGACGTGGCGGGCGGCCCGGCGTGGTCGGTGTCGCTGGCCTGGTCGGGGTCGTGGCGGATCGACGCCGAGGTCGGGCCGGGCGGGCTGGTGCGGATTCGCGCCGGCCGGCAGACCGACACCGTCGTGCTCGCACCGGGCGACACGCTGGTCACCCCGCAGGCCGCGCTCGCGTACAGCGCCGCCGGGCTGGACGGCCTGGCTCGCGCCTGGCACACGTACGAGCGTGGTCTGGCGCGTGACCGGCCCGCCCGGGTGCTCTACAACTCCTGGGAGGCCACGGAGTTCGACGTCGACGAGGCCGGGCAGTTGGAGCTCGCGGCCATCGCCGCCGAGCTGGGCTGCGAGCTGTTCGTCGTGGACGACGGGTGGTTCACCGGAAGGCACGACGACACCGGCGGACTGGGTGACTGGGAGCCGGACCCGGCCGCGTTCCCGGACGGCTTCGGCGCGTTCGTCGAGCGGGTGCGGGCGCTGGGCTTGGACTTCGGGCTGTGGGTGGAACCGGAGTGCGTCAGCCCGAAGTCGCGGCTGTACGCCGAGCACCCGGACTGGGTGTACCACCTCGACGGCCGCCCGCGGACGCTGATGCGCAACCAGTTGCTGCTGGACCTGGGCCGCGAGGACGTCGTCGAGTTCGTCCGCGCGACCCTGCACCGGCTGCTGACCGACTACCCGATCAGCTATCTCAAATGGGACATGAACCGCCCGGCGACCGAGCGTCCACCGGGCGACCGGGACGGCGCGCACGTCCGGAACTACCTGCGGCTGCTGGACTTCCTGCGCGCCGAGCACCCTGGCGTGACGGTGGAGGGCTGCGCGTCCGGCGGCGGCCGGGTGGACCTGGCCACGGTGTCGCGCGTCGACGTGGTGTGGCCCAGCGACAACACCGGCCCGCTGGACCGACTGGCCGTCCAGTACGGCTTCCTGCACGCGCACGCCCCGCACCTGATGAGCTCCTGGGTCACCGACTCGGCGGGCTTCGCCGACACGCGGCCGCGTTCGCTGGCGTTCCGGTTCACGCTGGCCATGGCCGGCGTGCTCGGCATCGGCGCGGACATCCGCGGGTGGTCGCCTGCGGAGAGGGCCGAAGCGGCCCGGTTCGTGGCCCGGTACAAACAGATCCGGCACATCGTGCACACCGGTGACGTGCACCTGATCGGTTCGCCCGCCGACGCGGCCTGCGCTGTCCAGTACACGACACCGGACCGGGTGGTCGTGCTCGCCTGGCGCACCGGGCTGCCCGGCCGGACCGACCGGCTCCGGCTGCGCGAGCTGACCGGCGACTACACGGCCGACGGCATCCGGTACAGCGGCGCGCACCTGTGTGGCCCCGGGCTGCCGGTCACGTGGCAACCGGACGCCGCGGTCGTCGTGTTGGAGCGATCGTGACGTGGTCCTGGCCGGGTGGCCGCCTGGAACTGGGGCACGGGCGGATCCGGCAGGTCGAGCTGGGCGGCCGGGCGGCGTTCTGGACGACGCCGGAGCCGGACGGCCGGAACGTCGGCTGGAACGTCGGCGGCGACCGGCTGTGGCTCGGCCCGGAGAGCGACTGGTTCTGGGCGTCCGACGACCACACCGACCTGTCCGCCCACGTGGTGCCCGGTGAGATCGACCCCGGCCGGTGGGCCACCTACGTCGGGGACCGGCACGCGGTGCTGACCGCGGACGTCCGGCTGACCCACCGCCGGTCCGGGGCCGTCACGCGGGTGCGGGTCCGACGGGAGGTCGACCTGCTGACGGCCGGACCCGGCGCGGTCAGCTACCGCACACGGACCACGCTGGACGTCGTCGCGGGACCGCCCGGGCAGGCCGTCGACGCGTGGAGCATCGTGCAGGTGCCCGACGGGGGAGTGCTGGACGTGGCACTGGCCGGACCGCTGGCCTACCGGGACCACCTGGCGCCCGCGCCGCCGGAGCGGATCGTGGACCACGGTGACCGGGTCGCCGTCGAGCTGACCGGTGAGTCGATGTTCAAGATCGGCTTCGCGCCCTCGGTCGTCGCCGGGCGCCTGACCTACGTCCTGCCGGACCTGACCGTGGAGCGCGTCTTCGACGTTCGGCCGCACCTGCCGTACTGCGAGGGTGACGCGGTGCAGGTGTTCGACGACGACGGCCACTACGGCGGCTACGCCGAGCTGGAGCACCACAGCCCGGCGGCGGTCACGTCGGCGACCGGCACCGGCCGGACGGTCGATGTGTGCGTCACGACGGTCTCACTCCACCGGCCGGAACAAATCTGAGGAATGGTTAAGACGCATCGCGGACGCCCGCGCGTTGCCTCACCGTTCGTGGTGTCCATCACAGGACGGCACGGCCAGGTCGCCCGGCCGGCGGCGGGAATCCCGAATGGTGGACCGAAAACGCCAAGGGCCACGCCGTCGCTTCGAACGACGGGCGGCCCTTGGCGAGTTCGGTGGGTCGAACTACTTCTTCCTGCCTTTGGCCGGAGAGGCCTGGGCGGCTTCGAATGCCTCGATGACGGCGGCCGGGATGCGGCCACGGTCGGACACGTCGTGGCCGTTCTTCTTGGCCCATTCGCGGATCGCCTGAGTCTGCTCGCGGTTGCGACCGCTGCCGGAACCGGCGGCGGGGCTGCCACCACGCTTGACCCGGCCACCGGTGCGACGGGCCGACTGGATGAACTCGGACAGGTGGTTGCGCAGGTTGCTGGCGTTCTCCGCGTTGAGGTCGATCTCGTAGGTCACGCCGTCCAACCCGAACGTGACGGTGGAAATGTCACTGCTGGACGTGCCGTCCAGGTCATCCACCAGTTGCACAAGAACTTTCTGGGCCATGTGATTCCTTGCGTCTTTCTGTCGATGGAACGCTGGCGACCGTCCAACCGGTATGGGCGGCTACAAGGAGAAGTGTAAATCTTCGATTCGGCCAATCGGGTGACGGGTACCGCTGCGTGTCGGAAATTTGACCAAACGGGGGTGCGAGCGGTCGGCTAAGGCATGTCCGCCGCGGGGGTGAAATGGCCTGAACTGTCCGATCGCACATCGAACAATCCGCTGGTCAACTGGTGGTTGCGATGTTTGACGCCGAGGGTGGCGTCGCTTGCGCACCCTACGACGGGGCGGCCCGCGAGTGAAGCCGACGGGCCGGTCAGGAGCAGCCCGGTGACCGACCCGCGTACAGCGGCGGCAGCGGGCCGGGGTGGTGCAGCACGAGGTAACCGTCCTCGGCGAACAC
>DASZXM010000983.1:0-5805 GCA_035546415.1 Pseudonocardiaceae bacterium | reverse complement strand
GTGTTCGGCATCCTGCGTGCGGCGACCCTGGGCTGGGGCAGCGCGGTGGTGATCGCCTCGATCGCGGCCGGTCTGCTGCTGGGCGGGCTGTTCGGCTGGTTCGAGTCGCGGCATCCCGCGCCGCTGCTGGACGTCCGCCTGTTCACCAACCCCACCTTCGCGACCGGCTCGGTGTCGGTGATGGTGCAGTTCGCCGCCGCGTTCGGCGCGCTGTTCGCGCTGGCGCAGTACCTGCAACTGGTACTGGGCTACTCGCCGCTGAAGTCCGGCCTGGTGCTGTGGCCGATCGCGGTATCGCTGTTCCCCCTGTCGCTGGTGTCGGCCCACGTCGGTCGCCGGTTCGGGCTGCGTCCGCTGACCTGTGTCGGCCTGGCGGTCGTCGCGGTCGGCATGCTGCTGCTGGGCAGGCTGGACGCGCACAGCCACTACCCGGAACTGGCGATCGCCGTCTGCGTGCTCGGCGGCGGGCTCGGCCTCACCGCGCCCGCGGCCACCAGCGGCATCCTGGACAACGTGCCGCCGGACAAGTACGGCGTGGCGTCGGCGGTCAACGACGCGACGCGGGAAATCGGCGCGGCACTGGGTATCGCGCTCGCCGGCAGCGTGCTTTCGTCGGCCTACACGAACTCCGTGCACGCGTCGACCGCGATGCTGCCACCAACCGCCCGCGGACTCGCCGACGGCTCGCTGGCCGGTGCACTGGCCGTGGCACGACGTTCCGGCGCGGCAGGCCGACAGCTCGCCGACACCGCGCGGGCGGCGTTCACCCACGGCATGTGGTTCGGCGTCCTCGCGCTGGTCGGCATCGTGGCCCTCGGCATCGTCACGGTCGCCGCCATCCGCAAGCGGTGATCACGCCCGCTTCGGGAACGGGACCACGTCCAGGTCGTGTGCCAGGTGGATCGGGCCGGGAAACACCGTCGCCGCCTCGTCGCGGAAGCGTTCGGCCTCGTCGTACGGGTAGCGCTGGGAGAAGTGCGTGAGCACCAGTTCCCGCACGCCCGACTCGGCCGCCAACCGGCCCGCCTGGCGTGCGGTGAGATGCCGGTACCGCTGCGCCAGGTCGCGGTCCGCGTCGCGGAAGGTGGACTCGGCGACCAGCAGGTCCGCACCCCGCGCGACCTGGTACGCGCCTGCGCACAGGCCGGTGTCCATCACGAACGCGAACACCTGTCCCCGCCGCGGCACGCTGACCGACTCCACCGCGACCGTCCGCCCGTCCACGACGATCGACCCGGCGCGCCGCAGGCGGCCCACGTCCGGGCCGCGCACGCCGAACGCCGCCAGGCGGTCGGGCAGCATCCGACGGCCGTCGGGTTCGGCGAACCGGTAGCCGTAGCAATCGATGCCGTGGTGCAGCGCGTACGCCGACAAGCCGCCGGACAGCGGCCCGTCGGCCGACACCGGTTCCTCGACGAGCGTGGCCCGTTCGAAAAACGGCGTCGCGTGCCGCAGCCGTTCGAAGTGGACCCGGCCGGACGCCGGGTAGTGGCAGCGCACCGGGTGGGCGACGTCGTCCAGCGACAGGCGCTGCACGATGCCGGGCACGCCCAGGCAGTGGTCACCGTGGAAGTGGGTGACGCAGATCCGGGTGATCTCGTTGACCGACCGGCCGGCGAGGATCATCTGTCGCTGCGTGCCCTCGCCCGGATCGAACAGCACGCCTTCGCCGTCGAACCGCAGCAGGTAACCGTTGTGGTTGCGGTGCCGGGTCGGCGTCTGGCTCGCCGACCCGAGCACCACCAGTTCACGTGGGGACACCCGGCCATTCTGGCGAACGCCGGTCCGTCCCTGACGTCAGGCGCGCACCGCCTGGAAGCGGGTCCGCCCGGAGCCGACCGTGTAGACGGCGCGGCCGCCGTGCACGCCGACCAGTCGGGCACCACCGGCACCCGCCACCACGTACCGGGAACCCGCACCCGCCGGCAGTTCGACCGTCGCCGTCACGTTGTCCGGCACGTCGACCGTCAGGTCGGCGCCCTTCGCCGTGCGGGTCCAGTCGACCGACACCGGCCCGCGCTCGGTCCACTCGGTCCCGCGGGCGTGGGCCAAACCCTTGTCCGGCGGGGCGATCGTGACATCACTGGCGCCGACGCCGGTCACCTGCACGCCCAGCAGGCCCTCCAGGATGTCGACGATGCCCGAGGAACCCCAGCCGTGCGAGAAGCTGGTGTTGTCGCTCTGGCTCACCGCCGAGCCGCCGCACGGCGCCACCGTCGTGCAGCCCGGGTCCCACTGCTCCCACATGTAGGTGCCGCCCTCGGCGAGGATCTTGGCGGGACCGTCCGCGTTCGGGTCGGTGAGCAGCGACACGAGCGTGTCCGGCCGGTCGGTCAGGCGCAGGGCGGTTTCCAGTTCACGCAGGTCCATCGGTCCCTGGCGCATGCCCTGCGCGGTGATGTAGTCGCCCAGGGCCGGGTAGGACGACGCCGGCGCGATGCCGTAGTCGACGGCGTAGGTCTGGGCGTGCTCCGAGTAGTGGGCGATCGGCTGGAGCGTGCCGGTGGCCAGGCCGTCGGAGTACAGACCGGTCGCCGGATCGCGCAGTTGCGCGTTGACCGCCGAGACGAGCGAGTCCGCGTGACCGCCGTAGGTGGTCGCGTCGGCCTTGTTCCCCAGCACGGCGGCGGCCTGGGCGACGGCGCGGTTCGCGCCGACACCGATGGCGTTCACCACGGTTTCCGCGCCGTTGCCGGTGACCACGGTGTCGTAGCGCATCGGGGCCGGCCAGTCGATGATGCCGTTCTGGTAGGGACCGCTGCCGCCGGGCAGCTGGTACACCAGGTGCGACGAGTTCACCGCGGCGTCGACGTAGTCGGCGACGTTGCGCATCGTCGGGTACGCCTGCGCCAGCAGCGTCGTGTCACCGGTCAGCTGGTAGTAGCGCATGACCCATTCCGGGAACATCTCGGTGTAGTCCGGGATGTCCCGCTTGGCGTCACCGTTGGGGTAGACGGCGTTCAGCGCGCCGTTGGGCCAGTATCGCGCCTGCGAGTGGATGAAGTCGACGATCGCCTCCCGGGTCAGGCTGCGCTCGTCCAGCGACTCCATCGACGCGAACGACTCGTCCACGGTGTCACCGAGGAACTGGCCCTTCTCCCGGGTCGGCGTGTCCAGGAAGGTGTTCTGCTCCGACTGCAGCGCGGAGCGCTGCATCAGCTGGAACACCGCGTCCAGTTCGGGGTTGCTGCTGGTGAACGTGGCCGCCGCCGACGCGGGGGCGTCGGTGTTCTGCACCACCGCGGTGATGTCGGCCGCCGTCAGGTTCTCCCCCGGGTCGCTGATCTGGATGTACCGCCAGCCCCAGTACAGCATCGGCTGCGCGACCTGGCTGCCGGCCTTCTCCGTGTAGTAGAAGCGCATGTTGCTGCCCTGGGTGTCCAAACCGGACGTGCCGGACCGCGAGTTCTCCACCCACACACCGGAGGCGTGTGCCTTCGACAGCCGCGGCGCCACGGTCGCCGTGGTGCCGTCGACGGCCGTCACGGTCCGGGTCTCCGGGTGTCCGGCGCCGTACCCGTCGGCCGGGGCGTCCACCGTGATCCGGTCACCGACGTGCAGGTTCGCCGTGGACGCCAGGCCGATCGTGCTGGCACCGGCGGCCGTCGCGGCCGTCGAGGTCGTGTTGTTCTCCCGGTAGCTGGTGGTGACCGTCAGCTGCGTGCCGGCCGTGCCATGGCGCAGCCGGATCGCCGGCACCGCCGAGTACACCTTGCCGAAGTCGGCGAACACGGTGCCGTCCGGCAGGTGCAGCACGCTCACCGGATGCACGGTCCGCGTCGCGATGTGCGCTTCCTCGGCCGTGAGGTGGGTGAACGCGCACGGCGCCGAACCACCCTCGTAGGACGAGCAGCTGGCCGGCTCCGGCCTCGGGTGCGGGCCGATGACCACCGGTGCCGACCAGGCGCTGTCGTCGAAGCCGGGCTCGTCCCAGCCGGTGATCTCCTTGGTGGCGTCGATGTACTCGACGCGGTCACCGGCGTCGGAGTTGCGGTAGGTCAGTGTGCTGATCTGCTCGGCGGAGTCCTGGGTGACACGCCACGAGCCGTCCGACACGACGGTCTGCGTCGTGCCGTCGGCGTGTTGCACGACGACCTTCACCAGCAGGCCGGACGGACCACCCGGGGACGCGGGCCCGTTGGCGCGGCCCTGGCAGGTGCAGGTCCAGTAGTGGTAGAGCACGCCGATCGCCAGCGGCCGGCCGGCGCGCACGTCCCGGGTGATGTCCGAGACGTCGTAGTAGCCCTCCCCTGCGTAGCCGTAGGAGGAGGTGCGGTCGACGACGACGCCGTTGACGTCCAACTGCCACGTGCCCATCGACGCGACGTAGGCGCGGGCGCGGACCACCGGGCTCGCGGTGACCGCCGTGGTCTTCCTGGCCAGCGTGTACTCGTTCTTCGCGTCGTTGCCCGTGGTGGCACGGGAGATCCACTCGGCGCCGGACCAGTCCTGGTCACCGAGGCCGCTGTCGAAGGTGGCGCCGGCGAACGGCGAGGTGCGACCGGCGCGGTCCCAGGTGCGGACCGACCAGTCGTAGGTGGTGCCGGGGCTCAGCGTCGGACCGCCGTAGGACACCCACGACTCGGCCGACGACGCGACCTTCCCGGAGTCCCACACGGTGCCGCCGTGCGGACGGGTGACGACGATCTGGTACGCGGTCTGCACCTCGTTGCCGTCCGGGTCCTGCGGCAGCCAGCCGAACTGCGGCACGCCCTGCACCGCGAGCGGGTCGGACCGGTCGTCGACCGTGAGGTGGGTGGGTGCCGTGGGTGGACGGTCCGGGGTCGCGTTCGCCGGTGTCGCGGCGACTGTCGCGGCCAGCGCCGCGACTGCCGCGACGACTGCTCCGACACGGTATCGACGAGTCCGTCGCGCCATCGCGACCGTCCCTTCCCAGGAGCCCACGGGCTGAAACGTTTCAAACAACCGCTCCATCATCCTTGCCTGTGCGAGCGGGTGACGTCAAGGGACGGCCCGCTCGCCCGCGGTGACTCCGACAGGGTCAGGCGACCGGTTCGCCCGCGAACGCGGCGGCCATCCGCAGCCACGGTGTCGCCTCGTCATGGCGCCCCTGGCGCTGCAGGGTGCGGCCGAGCATCAGGTGCGCGTAGTGATCGGTCGGATGGCGGTCGACGATCGTCCGCAGCTGTTCCTCGGCGCGCCGCAACTGCGCCGAGTGGTAGTAGGCACGCGCCAGCAGCAGCCGGGCGGCGGCCTCCCGGGGCGCCTCGTCGACGACGGCGACGAGCAGCGGCACGGCCCCGATGTAGTCCTTGGCCGCGAACAGCAACCGAGCCCGCTCCCACTTCTCGGCCGTCGTCTCCTCGTGCGGCTCGTCGAACAGGTGCAGTGCGGTTGCCCAGCGGTCGGCGGTGGGTTCTCCGTTCGGTTGGACGTTGTTGACATTGTTCGGTACCACGCCGTCTACAACATCGCTGTCGGACCGTGGTATTCCGTACTCAGCCCCGGCTGCTCACCCGCCAGACGGCGATCTCGTCGCGGTCGGCGAACCCGAGCTTGGCCAGGATGTGCTGGACGTGGTTGTGCGCCGTGCGTTCGGAGATCGCCAGCCGCCGCGCGATCTGCCGGTCGGTCAGCCCGTCGGCGACCAGTTCGGCGACTTCCACCTGACGCGCGCTGAGCTGTGTGGGCACGACGACCCGGCGCAGTCGGGCCACCAGCTCGGCGGTGCGTTCGACGTAGGCGGTCATGCCCAGCGCGGTGGCGGCCGTGTCCGCGTCCCTCGCCGCGCGCCGGGCCCGGATGTGGTCGCCGGTGGCGTTCCTGGCGAGCAGCGCGGCGGCC
>DASZXM010000982.1:0-6399 GCA_035546415.1 Pseudonocardiaceae bacterium | reverse complement strand
GGCTGACGAGGGCACGTAGGCTGTTGATCGTGCTGAGATGGCGGGGACTCGATCATCTGCCCGGCAGCTGGGGTCGCTGTGTGGCGACCATCGGCGTCTTCGACGGCGTCCACAAAGGGCACCAGGCCCTGATCCACAGGGCCGTCGAACTCGCCCGGCAGCGCGGACTGCCCAGCGTGGTGCTCACCTTCGACCCGCATCCGGCCGAAGTGGTCCGCCCCGGCAGCCATCCGGCGCAGCTGACCAGCCTCAACCGCAAGGCGGAGCTGGTCGAGGAACTGGGCGTCGACGTGTTCTGCGTGCTGCCGTTCACCCCGGAGCTGTCCCGCGTGCCGCCGGACGAGTTCGTCCACGAACTGCTCGTCGACCGGCTGCACGTGGCCGCCGTGGTCGTCGGGCAGAACTTCACGTTCGGACATCTGGCGGCCGGTGACGTGACGATGCTGCGCAACCTGGGACACCGGTTCGGGTTCGTCACCGAGGGCGCCGACATGATCACCGTGCCGCGCAACGGCGCGGCCACCGACGAGGACATGGTGTTCTCGTCCACCTACATCCGTTCGTGCATCGACGCGGGCGACGTCACGGCGGCAGCCGCCGCGCTGGGGCGGCCGCACCGGCTGGAGGGCATCGTCGTGCGTGGCGACGGCCGTGGCCGGGAGTTGGGCTACCCGACGGCGAACCTGTCCACCACCCGGCACGCCGCCGTGCCCGCCGACGGCGTCTACGCCTGTTGGTTCGTGCACCACGTGCCACCGCGCGCCGAACCGAAACGCCTGATGGCGGCCGTGTCCGTGGGCACCAACCCGACGTTCTCCGGCCGCGAGCGGCGCGTCGAGGCGTTCGTGCTGGACCTGGACGAGGACCTCTACGGGCAGCGGGTCGCCCTGGACTTCGTCACCCGGTTGCGCGACATGGAGCGGTACGACTCCATCGACGCGCTGGTCGATCAGGTGGGCAAGGACGTCGACCGAACGAGGGAACTGCTGACCGGGACCGGTTGAGCGGACCGTGCCACCTCGTCCGTTTCGGCCACGCCACCGCCGATGGCCTGGCAAGATGGCCACTGTTCTTCCAGGTACGACGTCCCGGAGAGGCGAAGGTGGAGGACTCGAAGATCGTCCAGCGCAATCTCGCGTTGCAGCGGGAGTGGTACGGCGAGCCACTCGGTGACCGGGTGCGCCGCCTCGTTCGGGCGTTCAACATCTCCCAGGCGTACCTGGCCGAAGTGCTCGGCATCAGTGCTCCCATGCTCAGCCAGGTGATGAGCGGGCGGCGCGCGAAGATCGGCAACCCGTCCGTGCTGGCACGGCTGATCATGCTGGAGCGCAAGGTGCTCATCCCGGACGTCGCCGCCGGCATCCCGGAGGCCGTCAAGCAGGCCATGATCGACGTGCGGGACTCCCGGCCGCAGGTGGGCAGGGACGTGCTGCGCGTGGACGGCAGTTCGGACGCCACGTCCGCGGCGGCGGCGCTGCGCAACATCCTGTCCAGCGAGGACCTGGTGGCGGCCGCCGAACTGGTGGACGAGGAGTTCCCCGAACTCGGCGACGTGCTGCGCAGGGCGAGCGAGCGGCCGGCTGACTGACCGTGTCCGACGACGAGCCTCCGCCAACCGGCATGCGGCTGTTCTCCGCCTTCGTGCCGCCGTCCGACGCCGTCGACGACCTGGCCGAGTGGCTGGCCAGCCGCATGGGTGACCTACCGCACGAGTTGCGCTGGACACCGGTTGAACGGTGGCACATCACACTCGGCTTCTTCGGCGACGGCGACGACCCCGTCAACCGGACCAAGTGGCTGCGCAGGCGGACGGCGGGCCGGTCGGCGCCCCGGCTGCGGCTGACCGGCGGGGGCACGTTCCCCGGCGTGCTGTTCGCCTGCGTGCGCACCGACGACGAACGCCTCCTGGCCCAGGTGGCCAGGGCGGCCGGAGCCGGCCGCCGCGGTTACCGTCCGCATCTGACGCTGGCCCGCTGGCGGTCCGGCAAACCGGACGAGCACGCCATCCTGGAGGCGTTCGAGGGGTATAGTGGACCTTGGTTCACTCCCGAGGCGCTGCTGCTGATGCGCAGCCAGGCCGGACCGGACGGACCGACCTACACCACGGTGGAACGCCTGCCGCTGGCTCACGCCTGACCGCCCCGAGCGGTCGCCGGGCGGTCGTCGCTGCGCAACTGATACCCTCGGTAATGTGAGTCCGGCTGCGGTCCGTGGCGGCCGGGACTGTCAAGTCCTTTACCGGGACGGCCCATGTGGGCGCAATCACGGCACACGTATCGAGGAGAGAACGAGTGGCGCTGTCCACCGAGCAGAAGAAGAGCATCATCGGCGACTACGGGGTCCACGAGTCGGACACCGGCTCGCCGGAGGCCCAGGTCGCACTGCTGACCAAGCGGATCAGCGACCTCACCGAGCACCTGAAGGTGCACAAGCACGACCACCACTCCCGCCGTGGTCTGCTGCTGATGGTCGGCCGCCGTCGCCGCCTGCTCGACTACTTGAAGAAGATCGACATCGAACGCTACCGGTCGCTGATCCAACGGCTCGGCCTGCGTCGATGACGTGTCCCGGCGGGGAGTGACCGGCTTCGGTCACTCCCCGCCGGAGCACTGGCAGAACGAAAGAGGGACCGCGCGCCACGGCATTCGGGTGCGTACGCCGGTCCTCGGTAGTGGTTCCCACGTTCCAGCGGAGAACGGGGAACTTCGATCGAAGACCGGCCTCGTCGCAAGGGCCGTGACCTCGGGAGCACAGGGGTGTTCTCCGGTTGCCGCGCGGCCCGCAAGACGAGGAGAGACAACCGAATGACTGAAATCCAGGAGAACGCGGTGCACGAGTCCACCGCGATCATCGACAACGGCCGGTTCGGCACCCGCACCGTCCGTTTCGAAACCGGCCGGCTGGCCCGCCAGGCCGCCGGCAGTGTCGTCGCCTACCTGGACGACGAAACCATGCTGCTGTCCGCGACCACCGCGTCCAAGCAGCCGAAGGAGCACTTCGACTTCTTCCCGCTGACCGTGGACGTCGAGGAGCGGATGTACGCGGCGGGCCGGATTCCCGGCTCGTACTTCCGGCGTGAGGGCCGTCCGTCGACGGACGCGATCCTAACCTGCCGCCTCATCGACCGGCCGCTGCGCCCGTCGTTCGTGGACGGCCTGCGCAACGAGATCCAGATCGTCGTCACGGTCCTGTCGCTGAACCCGGAGGACGTGTACGACGCCGTCGCGATCAACGCGGCGTCCGCGTCCACCCAGCTGTCCGGCCTGCCGTTCTCCGGCCCGATCGGCGGCGTGCGCGTCGGCCTGATCGACGGCCAGTGGGTCGCGTTCCCGACCCGCGAGCAGTCCAAGCAGTCGGTGTTCGACATCGCCATCGCCGGCCGGGTCGTCGGTGACGACGTCGCGATCATGATGGTCGAGGCCGAGGGCACCGAGCAGATGGCCGACCTGATCGCCGCGGGCGCGCAGGCGCCCACCGAGCAGGTCGTCGCGCAGGGCCTGGAGGCGGCGAAGCCGTTCATCCGGGTGCTGTGCGAGGCACAGGCCCGCCTGGCCGAGGCGGCCGCCAAGGAGACCGCCGAGTTCCCGACGTTCCCGGCGTACCAGTCCGACGCGTACGACGCCGTCGCCGGTGCCGTCACCGACGAGCTGGCGCAGGCGCTGACCATCGCCGGCAAGCAGGAGCGGGAGAGCCGGATCGACGAGGTCAAGGCGCTGTGCCTGGAGCGCGTCGGCACCGGCGAGGGCTCGGCGTTCGAGGGCCGGGAGAAGGAGATCGGCGCCGCGTTCCGCGCGCTGACCAAGAAGCTGGTGCGCCGCCGGATCCTGCAGGACAAGATCCGCATCGACGGCCGCGGCATCACCGACATCCGGCAGCTGTCCGCCGAGGTCGCCGTGGTCCCGAGGGCGCACGGCTCGGCGCTGTTCGAGCGCGGCGAGACCCAGATCATGGGTGTCACCACGCTGAACATGCTGCGCATGGAGCAGACGCTGGACACCCTGGCGCCCGAGACCACCAAGCGCTACCTGCACCACTACAACTTCCCGCCCTACTCGACCGGTGAGACCGGCCGGGTGGGTTCGCCGAAGCGGCGGGAGATCGGCCACGGCATGCTGGCCGAGCGCGCGCTGGTGCCGGTGCTGCCCAAGCGCGAGGAGTTCCCGTACGCGATCCGGCAGGTGTCGGAGGCGCTGGGCTCCAACGGTTCCACGTCGATGGGTTCGGTGTGCGCGTCCACGATGTCGCTGCTGAACGCGGGTGTGCCGCTGAAGGCGCCGGTGTCCGGCATCGCGATGGGCCTGGTGTCCGACGAGATCGACGGCAAGACCCAGTACGTGGCGATCACCGACATCCTGGGCGCCGAGGACGCGTTCGGCGACATGGACTTCAAGGTCGCCGGCACCACCGAGTTCGTCACGGCGCTGCAGCTGGACACCAAGCTGGACGGCATCCCGTCCGAGGTGCTGGCCCAGGCGCTCGGCCAGGCGCGCGACGCGCGGCTGACCATCCTGGAGGTCATGGCCGAGGCCATCGACCGCCCGGACGAGATGAGCCCGTACGCGCCGCGCGTCACGTCGATCCACATCCCGGTGGACAAGATCGGCGAGGTCATCGGCCCAAAGGGCAAGATGATCAAGTCGATCACCGACGACACCGGTGCCGACATCTCGATCGAGGACGACGGCACGATCTACATCGGCGCCAACGACGGCCCGGCGGCGGACGCGGCGATCAGCAAGATCAACGCGATCGCCAACCCGCAGCTGCCCAAGGTGGGCGAGCGGTTCCTGGGCACGGTCGTGAAGACGGCCGCGTACGGCGCGTTCGTGTCGCTGCTGCCCGGCAAGGACGGCCTCGTGCACATCTCGAAGCTGGGCAACGGCAAGCGGATCGGCAAGGTCGAGGACGTGGTGAAGGTCGGTGACAAGCTCCGCGTGGAGATCGCCGACATCGACCAGCGCGGCAAGATCAGCCTGATCGTGGTCAACGAGGACGCGGAAACCCCGGCGGCCACCAACGGCACGCCGGCTGCCACCCCGGAGCCCGCACAGTCGTGAGCAGGCGCCTGACCAAGCCTGGTCAGGGAGGAGCCCAGGAGACGCGCCGGCCGCTGGGCGGCCGGTCGCGTCCGGGGTATCTCCAGCAGCCGGGCACCACGAAGGTGTTGGAGCGGGACGGCGAGGGTCACGTCGTGACCCGGACCGTCCTGCCCGGCGGTCTCCGTGTCGTCACGGAGCAGGTGCCGGGTGTGCGGTCCGCGGCCGTCGGCATGTGGGTCGGCGTCGGGTCCCGGGACGAGGCGCCCAGCGTGGCCGGTTCGGCGCACTTCCTGGAGCACCTGCTGTTCAAGGGCACCGAACGGCGTTCGGCGGCGCAGATCGCGGAGGAGATCGACGCGGTCGGCGGCGAGTTGAACGCGTTCACCGCCAAGGAACACACGTGCTACTACGTGCACGCGCTGGATCAGGATCTGCCGCTGGCCATCGACCTGGTGGCCGACGTCGTGTTCTTCGCGACAATGGCGGAGCCGGACTTCGAGCTGGAACGCGGTGTCGTCCTCGAAGAGATCGCGATGCGCGACGACGACCCCGAGGACCTGCTGCACGAGGCGTTCGTCACGGCGATGATGGGTGACCACCCGCTGGGCCGGTCCGTGCTGGGCACCGAGGAGTCCATCACCGGCCTGACCCGCTCGGCGCTGCGCGGTTTCCACCGCCGCCGCTACCAGCCGCACCGCATGGTGCTCGCGGTGGCCGGCAACGTCACGCACGGCCAGGTGCTGCGCTTGGCGCGCAAGGCGTTGCGCGACAGGTTGGGCGGTGACGCGACCCCGGTCGCGCCGCGCACCGGTGCGCTGCGGCTGGCCGCTCCGCGCGGCATCGAGCTGCGCACCGACGACACCGAACAGGCCCACCTGATGGTGGGTGTGCGCGGCCTGGACCGGCACGACGAGCGCCGGTTCACCCTGGGCGTGCTGAACGCGGCGCTGGGCGGGGGGATGAGTTCCCGCCTGTTCCAGGAGGTCCGGGAGCGGCGTGGCCTGGCCTACCAGGTGTACTCGTCGGTCGCGTCCTACGCGGACACCGGCACGCTGTCGGTCTACGCGGGCGCCCACCCGGGGCGGCTGGGCGACCTGGCCGGCGTGCTGCGCACCGTGCTGGACGACGTGGCCGCGAACGGCCTGACCGACGCGGAGGTGGCCCGCGGCAAGGGCCAGCTGCGCGGTGGCCTGGTGTTGGGCCTGGAGGACTCCGGGTCGCGGATGTCGCGGATCGGCAAGGGCGAGCTGAACTACGCCGACCATCTGACGGTCGAGGAGACGCTGTCCCGGATCGACGCGGTCACGGCGGAGGATGTGGCGGATCTCGCGGCGGAACTGCTGCGCAGGCCGCTCGCGAC
>DASZXM010000981.1:0-8668 GCA_035546415.1 Pseudonocardiaceae bacterium | reverse complement strand
CGTGGCCGTCTCACCCGGCAACCTAACCTGTCGACGCGATCGTCTCAAGAAGCAGCGACGAAATCGTTGACGATTTCGTCGCACGGCCACTACGGTTGATCCCGCGAGGGAAGGAGCGGGGCATGGCGAGCGCGCCGCTGGAGGGCGAGGCCGGTCGGCAGACCGCGCTGGACGCCCTGCGGGACGCCATCATCAGCGGTGACGTCGTGCCCGGTCAGCGCCTTGTCGAGCCGGAGCTGGCCGAGTCGTTCGACGTGACCCGGGCCAGCGTGCGGGCGGCGCTGATCGACCTGGCTGCCGAGGGGCTCGTCGAGCGCATCCCCTACCGGGGCGCGCGGGTGCGGGTCGTGACGGTCGACGAGGCCGTCGCGATCACCGAGTGCCGGATGGTGCTGGAGGGGCTGTGCGCGGCCAAGGCCGCCGAGCAGGCCACCGACGACCAGATCGAGGCGCTGCGCGAACTCGGCGCCGGCATGCGGGCCGCGGTCGAGGACGGCGAGCCGATGAAGTACTCGGCGATGAACCGGGAACTGCACCGGATCGTCCGCGACATCGCCGCGCAGCCCGTCGCCGCCGAACTGCTGCAACGGCTGCACGGCCAGATCGTGCGCCACCAGTTCCGGCTGGCGCTGCGGGCCGGACGGCCGCAGGTGTCGCTGCCCGAACACCTCGCGATCATCGACGCCATCGGCCGCCGCGACCCCGCGGCGGCCGAGCAGGCGGCACGTGCCCACCTGCGCAGCGTCATCGGGGCGCTGCGCGAGACCGAAGGCTGAGCGCATGGACTCCGTGATCGTGACCGACATCCCCCGGGTGGCCCTGTCCCGGGTGGACCGACTCGCCGAGTACGGCGTGGCGACCGTGCACGAAGCGTTGGGGCGCATCGGTTTCCTCGGCCCGAAGCACCGGCCGATCCAGTCCGGCGCGCGGATCGGGGGCCCGGCCGTGACAGCGCTGTGCTGGCCGGGCGACAACCTGATGATCCACGCGGCCGTCGAGCAGTGCCAGGCGGGCGACGTGCTGGTGGTGACCACGACGTCACCGAGCACCGACGGCATGTTCGGCGAACTGCTGGCCACGTCGCTGGCATCGCGCGGCGTGCGCGGGCTGATCATCGACGCGGGCGTACGGGACGTGGCCGAGCTGCGCGAGATGGGCTTCCCGGTGTGGTCGGCGGCGGTCAGCGCGCAGGGCACGGTGAAGTCCACGGCAGGCGCGGTGAACGTGCCCGTCGTGGTCGGCGGCCAGACGATCCGACCCGGTGACGTGATCGTCGCCGACGACGACGGCGTGCTGTGCGTGCCGCGCGCCGACGTGGACCGCGGCATCGAGCTGTCGCAGGCCCGACTGGACAAGGAAGCCAAGGCGCGGCAGGCGTTCCAGGACGGGGAACTCGGCCTGGACCGGTACGGGCTGCGGGACAAGCTGGCGTCGCTCGGCGTGCGTTACGTCACGGCCGATGAGTACGCGAAGGAACAGGGCGAGGCCACGAAGGGCGGTGTCCGATGACCGGTGTGCCGTGCATGCTGATGCGCGGTGGTACGTCCAAGGGGGCGTACTTCCTCGCCGACGACCTCCCGGCCGACCAGGCCGAACGCGACGACCTGCTGCTGCGGATCATGGGCACGCCCGACCCGCGGCAGATCGACGGCATCGGCGGCGCCCACCCGCTGACCAGCAAGGTCGCCGTGATCTCCGCCAGTGCCGACCCGGACATCGACGTCGACTACCTCTTCCTCCAGTTGGGCGTCGAGGAGCCGACGGTGTCGGACCGGCAGAACTGCGGCAACCTGCTCGCCGGTGTCGGCCCGTTCGCGGTGGAACGCGGCCTGGTGCGGCCCGGCCCGGAGGAGTCGACGGTCCGCATCCGGATGGTCAACTCGGACAGCACGGCCGTCGCCCACTTCCCCACGCCCGACGGTGTGGTCGAGTACTCCGGTGACACGGCGATCTCCGGCGTGCCCGGCACGGCGGCCGCCGTGGTGATCGACTTCGCGGACACCGAGGGTGCGTCCGGCGTGCTGCCCACCGGCAACCGGGTCGACGAGATCGACGGCATCCGGGTGACGTGCGTGGACAACGGCATGCCGGTGGTCGTGGCGTACGCGAAGGACCTCGGCCTGACCGGGTACGAGCCGGTGGACCAGCTGTCGGCCGACGACGCGCTGCGCGAGTGGGTGCAGTCGCTGCGGCTGCGGGCCGCCGAGCTGATGGGCCTGGGCGACGTGCGGGACAGCTCGGTGCCCAAGACGACGCTGGTCGCGCCGCCCGTGGACGGCGGCACGATCGCCACGCGCACGTTCATCCCGCTGAAGCTGCACACGTCGATCGGTGTGCTCGGCGCGGTCAGCGTCGTCACGGCGGTCCTGCTGGACGGCGCGATCGGCAACGACATCGCGCGGTACTCGCCGGGTGCGACGCGGATGGACGTCGAGCACCCGACCGGACACCTCCAGGTCGAGGTCGACGTGGACGGCAGCGCCGACCCGCCGAAGGTGCGCCGCAGCGGCGTGGTCCGCACGGCACGCAAACTGTTCGACGGCACGGTCTTCCCACGATAGGAGCGGCAATGGCGCCATCGCACGAGATCGCCCACCTCGGCCACGTCGAGCTGCTGACCCCGGAACCGGAGCGCAGTCTGTGGTTCTTCACCCAGATCCTCGGCATGACCGAGAACGGCCGCGACGGTGACGCGGTCTACCTGCGCACGTGGGACGACTACGAGCAGTACAGCCTGGTCCTGCGGGCCCACGACACGTCCGGCATCGGCCGCACGGCGCTGCGCACGTCCAGCCAGGAAAGCCTGGAGCGCCTGGTGAAGCGCGCCGAACGGGCCGGCAGGGGCGTCGGCTGGCTGGAGGCGGCCGCCGGCCTCGGTCCCAGCTACGTGTGCACCGACCCGGACGGCCACGAGATCCAGCTGTACTGGGAGTCCGAGTGGTACGTGCCGCCCGCGGAACTGCGGCCCTCGTTGAAGAACCAGGCGCAGGCGTACCCCGGGCGGGGCGCGAGCGTGCGGCGACTGGACCACGTGAACTACCTGGCCGCCCACTCCGGGCAGAACGGCGACTTCGTCCGCGACGTGCTGGGCGGCGAGGTCACCGAGCAGATCATGAACGACGACGACAGCGTCGCCGCGCAGTGGCTGCACTTCACCAACAAGTCCTACGAGCTGGTCTATACCAATGACTGGACAGGCAGCACGGGCCGCCTGCACCACGTGGCGTTCGCCACGGACGGCCGCGAGGACATCCTCCGCACCGCCGACATCTGCCTGGACAACGGCGTGTTCATCGAGACCGGCCCGCACAAGCACGCGATCCAGCAGACGTTCTTCCTGTACGTCTACGAGCCGGGCGGCAACCGCATCGAGCTGTGCAACCCGCTGGCCCGGCTGATCCTCGCTCCCGACTGGCGGCCGCTCAGCTGGTCGCAGGCGGAACGCGCGAAGGGCCAGGCGTGGGGGCTGAAGACGATCGAGTCGTTCCACACGCACGGCACCCCGCCGGTCGAGTCGTGACAGCGGTTACAGCGCAGGCGTGACCCGCCGGGTTACCCTTCGCGGCACGCGCGTGACCGACCGGAGGACCCTGTGCAGCCGTTGACCCTGCCCGATGCCGGACGACCGGACCCGGCCCGCACCGAACGGGGCCACTATCCACTGTGGCAGGAGATCCCGACCCGGTTCGGTGACCTGGACCCGTTGGGCCACGTCAACAACGTGGCGGTCGCGCAGCTGTGCGAGGAGTCCCGGGTCCGGTTCGGCCGGCTGGTGCACGAGCAGGTCGGCAACAGCCTGCACCGCCTCGTCCTCGCGTCGTGCACGGTGCACTACCTGGCGGAGACGCGGTACCCCGATCCCGTCGAGGTCGGGATCGGGGTCGCGCGTATCGGCCGCAGCTCGTACTCGATCGCCCAGGCGCTGTACCAGCGCGGCAACTGCGTGGCACTGGCCGAGTCGACACTCGTGCACGCCCCGGTGACCGGCGTGCTGCCACTGCCCGACGACGTGAAGGCGGTCCTCGCCGGCTACCGCCTGACCTGAACGAGTCACTTCCTCAGCACGGAACCCACAACGTCACGCGGGTCCCGTGTCCCGGTTGGGAATCCACCGCACCGCGTCCCCCGACCTCGGCCAGCCGAGCCACGATCGACTGGCTGATCCCGAACCCGGGCTCCCGGACGGCCGCGTCGAAGCCGACGCCGTGATCCCGTGCCACGACCGCGATCCCGCCGTCGCGCTCCTCCACCCGCAACACGACTTCGCTCGCCTCGGCGTGCTTCACCGTATTGCGCAACGCCTCCCGGACGGCGTCGCACATGGCGACCCGCCGCGCCTCGGACACCGCCTGGTCGTCGAAGTCCGCGGCCACCAACTCGGTCCGCAGCCCGTGCCGCGCCATCTCCGTGGCCACGTCGGCCAGATCGGCCACCAGGCTCCGTCCGCCCTCGGCCTCGACCGGCGACGAGATCCGGCGACGCAGCTCGGCCGCCTCCGCCTTGATCACGGTCCGCACGTCGGCCAGCCGCCGCACGGCGTCCTCGGCGTCCCCGGGCGGAGTGATGGCCAACGCGTCCAGGGTCTGCAACAGCCCGTCGTGCATCGCCCTGCTGTTGCGCACGCGCTCCTCCTGTGCGCCGCGCACCACTCCGGCGTGCAGCGCGAACTGCGCCCCCGCCCCCAGCAACGCCAGGATCGCCGCGGCCGTCACGACGGCCACCACCAGCGCCACCAGACAGCCGACCGACCGGCTCACCGCCAGGTGGTCACCCAGCGGCAGGCCACCGACCAGGGTCAGCAACCCCCGGAACGGTACGGCGGCCACCACCAGCAGCGCCGCCGTGGGCAGGCCGAACACGCACGTCCACAGCCCGATCGACCCGACGAGCCACGTCCACGCGACGTCCACCGCGAACGGCTGCACCGCGGCCGGCGCCGTCGCCGCCACCACCAGGTTCAGGACGACCCCGACCGCCAGATCACCCAGCAGCGCCGGGCGCGCCCACCGCGCCCGCAGGCCGCCCCGCCGCACCACGAACACGACGGCGGCCACGTTCACCGCCACCGAGAACACGGTCGCCGACAGCGTGGGCGCCAAGCCGAGCGTGCCGTTCGACCCGGCATAGCCGATGAACACCTTCGGGAACGCCGCCACGCGGTACAGCACCGGTCCGATCACCACGTACCGCCATGCCCGCGCCAGGGACCCGTCACCGGCCGGTCCCTGCGCGGCACCGCGCCCCAGCAGCGTGCGGACGAGCGCACCGGTCCCCGCTTCGACCATCAGCGTGAGCCTCGCAGCGTGATCTTCGAACGGCAAGCCTTTGCGTGGATTGTCCAGTACCGTGCCGCCCGGAACGAGGGGTGGTGGGTGACGAACGGGCGGCGAAATGTCAAGTCGCCGGTGGCCGCGAGGTGCGCACGGCATCATGTCGTCATGCGTACGGTGGTGGCCCGAGTGGGGGCGAGCATGGCCGCCATCGGGTTGGTCGTCCTGGTCGCCGGGACCTTCCTGCCCTGGTTGCGGTCGGGTTCGGTGCTCCGGGACAGCTACCAGTCGGCCGGCGCGCTGCGCGACCTGGTCGGTGGCACGCCCGCCGTGGTGCTCGGTGCGTGGCTGTTCGTCATTCCCGCGTGCGGACTGTGTGTCGCCCTGTACGCACTGCGACTGCGGCGGGTGTCGGCCGGACTGAGCTGTCTGGTGTCGGCAGTGGTGGGAACCGCGGCCGGGTTGGTCGTCGTCCAAGGAACCGACCCGGGCTCGCTGATCGGGCCGGCCGCCACCGGCCCCGCTGTGACCTTGATCGGCGCAACGGTCGCGCTGGCCGGCGCGATAGCGGTATTGGCCAGCCCACGCGGCCGGCAGACAACGGAGGGATCACCATGACGTATCCAGGCCAGGGCTGGCCGGGGCAGCCACAACCGGGCGAGCAGCCGGGTGGCTGGGGGCAGCCACCGCTCCAGCCCGGCCAGCAGCCGCCGGCGGGCTGGGGACAGCCGGGCGAGCAGCCGCAGGGTGGCTGGGGACAGCAACCGCAGCAGCCGGGCGGTTATCCGCAGCAGCCCTACCAGGGCCAACAGCCCGCCTACCCCGGCCAGCCGACGTACCCGGGCCAGCAGCCGCTTCCCGGGCAGCAGCCGCTACCCGGCCAGCCGGCCATGCAGTACCCGGTCGAGCAGGGCCAGTACTGGCAGCCACCGGCACCGAAGAAGCGCCGCAACGGGCTGGTCATCGGCGTGGTCGTCGCCGTCGTCGTCGCGGCGGGCGCGGGTGTGGGCACGTGGTTCGCGTTCAACCACAGCGGTTCCACAGGTGCGGCGTCGCCGCACGACGCGGCCGTCAAGCTGATGTCCGACGTCGGCAACGACGACCTGATCGGCGTCGTCAACGACCTGCCGCCGGCCGAGGCCGCGCTGTTCCAGGACGTCATTCAGGGCACCACCGACCAGCTCAAGCGGCTCCAGGTGGTCAAGCCGAACGCGTCCGAGCAGGACATGGCGTCGCTGAAGATCCACACCAGCGGCATCACGTTCGACGACGCCGCCGCCGAGCGGGTCAACGACCACGTGACGATCGAGAAGCTGGTGTCCGGCACGATCACCGTGGGCACCAACGTGTCCACCAATGCCTACACGGAGAGCTTCCTCAACGAGGCCTTCCCCGACGGGCTGCCGAAGGACCAGTCGCACACGATCAACATCGCCGACGAGGTCCACGACATGGGGCACCCGGTCCGGATCGCCACGGTCCAGGTGGACGGCAAGTGGTACCCGAGCCTCTTCTACACGATCGCCGACGCGGGCCTGCAGTCCGCGCACGAACGGTGGCCGTCCACGTCGATCGCGCCCATCGGTGCCGGCTCGGCGGACGAGGCCGTGCGCGCGTTCGTCCAGGCCGCCTTGGACGCCGACCTCAATCAGGTCATCGCGCGCACCGCACCGGACGAGATGGCCGCGCTGCACGACGTCGGCCCGGCCCTGGTGACCGCCGCGGGTCGCACGGAACCCTCCGGAGTGCACATCCTGTCGATGCAGTTCAACGACCGGGCCGTCGCGGGCGGCACCGACACCGTGCTGCACAGCATGACGATGACGGCCGACGGCGACCAGATCACGCTGACCCAGGACGGCAACTGCTACAGCGTCCACGGTTCCCGGCCCGGCGAGGAACAGCGGCTGTGCGCGTCGGAACTGACCCAGCAGATCCAGTCCGGTGACGACGAGTTCCTGCCGCCGGAGCTGACCAAGCTGATCAGCGACATGGTGACCGGCATGATGGCCAAGGGGGTCGGCGTGGTCGCGACCGAGGTGGACGGCAAGTGGTACGTCAGCCCCGGCCGGACGATCGCGCAGCTGATGCTCGACATGTACGGATCGATCACGCCGGACGACCTGGCCGCGATCCTCAAGCTCAGCTCGCACTGACACGACCGGCCCACGGGCCCGGATGTCCACGCTGATGCGGACATCCGGGCCCGTGTCCGTGACCGGGCGACGCCACCGTCGGTTCGTAGTTCGTCACATTGAGAAGAAAACTGGTCAGCGTTGGTGTTGGCTGCTGGCATGAGCCGACTGTTCGCTCCCCTGACGCTGCGCGGTGTGACGATCCCGAACCGGGTCTGGGTGTCGCCGATGTGCCAGTACTCGTCGGTCGACGGGCATCCCACCGACTGGCATCTGGTGCACCTGGGTGCCCTGGCACGCGGTGGAGCGGGTCTGGTGCTGACCGAAGCCACCGCGGTCCAGGCGCGGGGCCGGATCTCGCCGCAGGACGCCGGGATCTGGACCGACGACCAGGCCGCCGACTACGTCCGCATCACCGACTTCATCCGCGGTCAGGGAGCGGTGCCCGGCATCCAGCTGGCGCACGCCGGGCGCAAGGCGTCGTCGTACGCGCCGTGGCGCGGGCGCGGCACCGTGCCGCCCGCCGAGGGCGGCTGGCAGTCCGTCGGCCCGTCCGCGCTCGCGTTCGACGGTTACGCCACGCCGACCGAACTGTCCGCGGACGAGATCGCCGAGTTGGTCGCGGACTGGGCGGCCGCGGCGCGGCGTGCCGTCACGGCCGGGTTCGACGTGCTGGAACTGCACGCCGCGCACGGCTACCTGTTGCACGAGTTCCTGTCCCCGCTGTCCAACCACCGCACCGACGCCTACGGCGGCGACCTCACCGGCCGGTCCCGCCTGCTGCTGGAGATCGTCGACGCGGTCCGCGCCGCGGTGCCGGACCGGATCGCACTGGTCGTGCGGGTCAGCGCGACCGACTGGGTGCCGGGCGGCCTGACCGTCGACGAGGTCGCCGAGGTCACGGCCGTGCTCGCCGGGCACGGCGTCGACCTGATCGACGTGTCCAGCGGCGGCAACAGCCCCGACCAGCGGATCGAGCTGGGCCCCGGTTACCAGGTGCCGTTCGCCAGG
This sequence comes from Pseudonocardiaceae bacterium, assembly GCA_035546415.1. Classification (GTDB taxonomy): domain Bacteria; phylum Actinomycetota; class Actinomycetes; order Mycobacteriales; family Pseudonocardiaceae; genus DATEPR01. The sequence goes on along the minus strand of DASZXM010000981.1, from coordinate 252 downwards.
ACCGTCCGGGAGCGCAGCGGGCTGCCCGTCGGCGCGGTCGGCCTGATCACCGAGCCCGCGCACGCGGAGAAGATCCTCGCCGAGGAGTCGGCCGACGGCGTCTTCCTGGCCCGGGTGCTGCTGCGGGAACCCAGCTGGCCGCAGCGCGCGGCCGCCGAACTGGGCGACGACATCCCGTGGCCGCCCCAGTACCTGCGGGGCCGGCCGTAATCACTTCCGGCGGGCCCGCGAGGCGCGCAGGTTCACCACGTT
>DASZXM010000980.1:0-17264 GCA_035546415.1 Pseudonocardiaceae bacterium | reverse complement strand
CGCCACCGACGGTCGGTACGCCGGGCACCCCGCCGCCACCACCACCGACCGTGGGCAGGCCGGGCAGACCGCCGCCACCGCCGCCACCGCCGCCACCGACCGTCGGCACACCGGGCACCTCGCCACCACCGGTGCCGCTGGGCGCGGTCACCGGCGGCACGTAGGAGGACACGGTGGTCACCTGGCTGGCACCGCCGACACTGCCGGCCGGCGTCGGCCGCAGGCTCACGGCAGGCGGCTGCGGCAGCGTCCGGTGGCTGGTCAGGTGCGTCTGCGAGCTGGCCGAATACGTGTTCAGTGCGTCGATCGTCTGCTGGCGGGCCGTGTTCGACTTGGCCACCGTCCGCACGTGGTCGGTGCCGTGGCCGGTGAGGACGGTGCCCGCCGCGCTCAGGAAGCTGGCCGGCTGCGTCGTGGTCGTGGTCGTCAGCGCGCTCGGGTCGGGCACCGCGTTGCGGGCGGATGCGAACGCGTCGCCCTGGGCGTTCACCGCGGCCGACGCCGCCGAGCTCGCCCCGCTGGCCGACGTCGTGTACGCCGCCGACTCGGTGGTCATCTCCTGCGCCAGCTCGGACGCCTCGCTCTGCCAGTTCACGCCGATCGCCTGCAGCTGCGTGTGCAGCGTGCGGTCGATCTGCTGCAGGTTGCCCGCGATGGTGGACAGCGCGTCGGCGGCCTGCTGGATGCCGGTCGTGCCGGGCCCGGAGTTGAGCTGCCGCACGGCGGCGGCCAGCTGCTCGTTGGACATGCCCTCCCAGCGGGGCGAGTCACCCGTCGAGTCGCCGCCGCCACCGCCGAACATCTCCCGCACGGCCCGTGCGATCAGGTGCTCCACCGAGGTGGCCAGCTCGTCGAGTAGCCCTTCTGCCATGGTCTGCCCCTTACTTGAGCGTCCGAGCTGTGGTCAGCACCGCTGCGGCGACCTTCTCGGTCATCGCACACGACTGCGCCGTGGTCGTCCCCTTCGCCGGCTGGCCCAGGTCGACCATGAACATCTGGCTGTTGGCCACGCTGACCGCCGTCGTGCAGCCCTGCAGCAGGTCGGGGGCCTTCAGGGTGATGTCCAGCGCGGGGAAGTCGCCGACGGACACCTGGGTGACGTTCGCGGCGAGGCTGGAGTTCAGGTAGAGCTGGATGCCCTCGACGGTGTCCACGGCGACGTTGTACTCGGCGCCGCGGGTGCCGTCGGCGAAGCGGAAGTTGCAGGTGGGGCTGTTGTCGGCGAGCTGGGCGGGCAGGCCGCGCTGCCCGGTCAGCACGCCCAGCGAGCGGCGCTGCGCCGCGGTGAGCAGCGAGCACGGGTCGACGCCGGTCAGCGGGATGTCGGTGGGGCGCGGTGGCAGCGCGATGTCCGACGCGCCCTCGGTGGGCACCTGGTAGGTGGTCGTCGGACCGACGGACGGGCCGACGGTCGCAGTGCCCTGCTGCGTCGTCGTGCACCCCGCCAGCATCGCCATGATCAACACCGTTCCGCTCAGCACCCCGACCGGACGTACCTCAGCCACCGGACGTGCGGAGCGCGTCGGCGATCTGCTCGTCGGTGTAGCCGTACTGCCGCGCGGACGCGACCAGGGTGTTCACCAGGTCCTGCAGACCCTGCAGGTACTGCTCGACGCGGACGGCGAACGAGTCGGGATCACCGGACAGCCGGGAGTTCCACGCGGCCGCCGCCTGCACGCTGATCTGGTCCTCGCCGGGTGCGATCACCTGCAGCAGCGGCAGGTTCGCGCGGATCTGCTGGCCTTCGCCGTCCAGCGCGTTCTGGATGATCCGGGCGGCCTGCAGCACGTTCTCGTGGTTGACCGTGATGCTCTGCGTCTGCGGGACGGTCATCTCGGCGCCCAGCCCGGTGCCGGTGGACGCGGTGGCCAGGGCCTTGTCCGGCTGTCCTGTCGCCAAAGCGGAACACCCCCGTACGTCCCGTAGCCGTTCGGTCTCTCACAGGCAGGCTACCAAGCAGGCCCGCCGCCGTACGGGGGTTGGACGAACGGGACGGCCCGCCGGTTCCACGTCACGCCGGAGTGGGTACGTCGATCCGGCCCTCGACGGCGCGCAGGGCGATGTCGGTGCGGTGGTGCGAACCGGCCAGGTGCACGCCGGCCACCCGGCGGTAGGCGTCCTCGCGGGCCGCCGGCAGGTCGTCCCCGCGCCCGACGACGGCCAGCACCCGCCCGCCCGCCGACACGACAGTGCCGTCCTCGCGGCGGCGGGTGCCGGCGTGCAGCACGCCCTCGGCGTCGCCGCCGGTGATCACGTCACCGGTGCGCGGCCGGCCCGGGTAGCCGTCGGCGGCGACCACGACGGTGACGGCCGCGCCGTCGTGCCAGCGCAGCGGCGGCTGGTCGGCGAGCCGGCCGGTGGCGGCGGCCAGCAGCAGGCCGGCCAACGGCGTTTCCAGCAGGGCGAGCACCGACTCGGTCTCCGGGTCGCCGAAGCGGGCGTTGAACTCGATCACCTGCGGGCCGCTCGACGTGAGCGCCAGGCCGGCGTACAGCAGCCCGGTGAACGGGATGCCCCGGTCGGCCATCTCGCCGGCGACCGGCCGGACGATCGTGGCGACCACGTCGTCGACCAGGTTCGGTGGCGCCCACGGCAGCGGGGCGTAGGCCCCCATGCCGCCGGTGTTCGGGCCGACGTCGCCGTCGCCGACGCGCTTGAAGTCCTGTGCCGGCAGCAGGGGAACCACGGTCCGGCCGTGCACCACGCAGAACAGCGACACCTCGGGGCCGTCCAGGAACTGCTCCAGCACCACCGGGTGGCCGCCGTCCAGCAGCGTGATCGCGTGCGCGCGGGCGGCGTCCAGGTCGGTGGTGACGACGACTCCCTTGCCGGCGGCCAGGCCGTCGTCCTTGACCACGTAGGTGGGGCCGAACCGGGCCAGCGCGGCGTCCAGCCGGGCCGGGTTGTCCACGACCTCGCTGTGCGCGGTCGGCACGCCGGCCGCGGCCATCAGCTCCTTCGCGAACGCCTTCGACCCCTCGATCCGCGCGGCCTGCTTGGACGGCCCGAAACACGGCACGCCGGCCGCCCGCACGGCGTCGGCGACGCCGGCGACGAGCGGTGCCTCCGGGCCGACCACCACCAGATCGGCCCCGAAGTCGGTGGCCAGGCCGACCACGGCGGCCGGGTCGGCGGTGTCGACGGCCCGCACCTCGGCCAGGGCCGCCGTGCCGGCGTTGCCCGGCGCGCAGGCCAGGGCGGTCACCTCGGGATCCCGGGACAGGGCCAGCAGGATCGCGTGTTCCCGGGCTCCGGACCCGATCACCAGTACGCGCACGGGGTGGGATTTTAGTGGGGTCCCGCCGCGCCGCGGGCACGGGAGGGCCGGGAGCGACGCGACCTACCAGCGCCAACGGTCCTCAGACGAGTCGCTTGTCGACGTAGCACCAGCGCCACGTCTCGCCCGGCTCGAACGAGCGCATCACCGGATGCTCCGTCTCCTGGTGGTGCGCCGACGCGTGCTTGTACGGGCTGGAGTCGCAGCAGGCGACATGCCCGCAGGTGAGACATAACCTCAGGTGGACCCAGATCTCCTCGCCGATGGCACGGCAGTCCATACAGGCGTCCGTGGAGATCGCGTCCACGTCCAGGTCGGGCAGTGTCGCCACGTGAACGCAGTTGGTGCCGGCACGGGTCATTGCACGATTATCGACTGACGCGGCGGATGTGGACACGTGACGGGGTGGACAAGTGCCGGACATGGAACTGCTCCTGCTGGTCGTCGGGGCGCTCGCGGTCGCCACCGCCGCCCGCAGGCTGGGCAGGTCGTCGCCACTGCTGCTGGTCGTGGTGGGCCTGGGCGTCTCGTACATCCCGGGCATGCCGGACTTCCGGATCGACCCGGACCTGGTGCTCGTGCTGTTCCTGCCGCCGCTGGTCTACTCGGCGGCGCTGGACACGTCGGTGCGGGGGATCCGCGCCAAACTGCGGCCCATCGCGATGCTGGCGGTGGTGCTGGTGCTGGTCACCACCGTCGTGGTCGGCTTCGTGGCCTACTGGCTGGTGCCCGGGCTGCCACTGGCGTCGGCACTGGTGCTGGGCGCGGTGATCTCGCCGCCCGACTCGGTGGCGGCGGCGTCCATCGGCAGGCGCCTCGGCCTGCCCCGGCCGCTGATGACCCTGCTCACCGGGGAGAGCCTGGTCAACGACGCGACGGCGCTGACCGTGTTCAAGGTCGCGGTGGCCGCCGCCGTCGGCACGGCGCCGTCATGGGGCACGGGCATCGTCACGTTCCTGGTGGCGTCGCTGGGCGGCCTGCTGGCCGGCGGGGTGCTGGGCTGGCTGGTGCACGAGATCCGGCTGCGGCTGCACGACGACACCGTGGAGAGCGCGCTGGGCCTGGTGGTGCCGTTCGCGGCGTACCTGCTGGCCGAGGCGGTGAACGGCTCCGGGGTGCTGGCCGTCGTCACGGCGGGCCTGTACCTCGGACACTTCGCGCCGTACGCCGGCTTCGCGATGCGGCTGCAGGAGACAGCCGTGTGGCGCGCCGTGGACATGCTGCTGGAGTCACTGGTGTTCGCGCTGATCGGACTGAGTTTCCGGTTCGTGTTCAGCCAGGCCGCGGCCAGCGGGCACCCGCCGCTCTCGCTGGTGTGGCCGATCGTCGCGGTGCTGCTGGCGACGATCCTGATCCGCCTGGTGTGGGTCTACCCGACGATCCACCTGCCCAACTGGCTGCGCCGGCCGGAGCACCGAAAACACGTGCCGCAGTACTGGCGCCACGTGACGGTCGTGGCGTGGTCGGGCATGCGCGGCGTCGTGTCGCTGGCCGCCGCCGCGGCCGTGCCCGACGGCGTGCCCGGCCGGGACCTGGTGCTGTTGTTGGCCTTCACGGTCACCGTCGGCACGCTGCTCATCCAGGGCACCACGCTGCCGCTGCTGATCCGCAAGCTCGGCGTGCACGGCGACGAGGAGTCGACCGACGCCCTCGCCGAGGCCCAGGCCGCGCACGACGCGGCGATGGCGGCCGTGTCCCGATTGGACGAACTGGTCGCCGACGACGGCAACAACACGCCCGACGCGATCGTGGAACGGTTGCGGTCGCAGGCCGAACGGCGCGCGAACGAGGCGTGGGAACGGTTGGGCCGACAGGACCTGGAGAGCCCGACGGCGTCCTACCGACGGCTGCGCCTGGAGACGCTCGCGGCCGAACGCGCCGTGTACGTCGCGGCGCGGGACAACGGCGACATCGACGACGAGGTCCTCCGCCGTGTGCTGCGCGAACTGGACCTGGAACAGGCCAGGCTGACCGCCCGCGGCTGACCGGCGGTCAGCCGAGCGGGTCGTGGCGCACGATGGTCTGTTCGCGGCCGGGACCGACGCCGATCACCGAGATCCGCGAACCGGACAGCTCCTCCAGCCGGTGCACGTAGGACCGCGCGTTGGCCGGCAGGTCGTCGAACGTGCGGCACTCGCTGATGTCCTCGAACCAGCCGGGCAGCTCCTCGTAGATCGGCGTCGCGTGGTGCACGTCGGTCTGCGTCATCGGCATGTCGTCGACGCGGAAGCCGTCCACCTCGTACGCCACGCACACCGGCACCTTCTCCAGACCGGACAACACGTCCAGCTTGGTGAGGAAGTAGTCGGTGATGCCGTTGACGCGGGAGGCGTAGCGGGCGACCACCGCGTCGAACCAGCCGGTGCGCCGGGACCGGCCGGTGGTGACGCCGAACTCGCCGCCGGTCTTGCGCAGCCGCTCGCCCATCTCGTCGTGCAGCTCGGTCGGGAACGGCCCGGAGCCGACGCGGGTGGTGTACGCCTTGAGGATGCCCATGACGGCCGTGATCCGGCCCGGGCCGATGCCGGCACCGGCGCACGCGCCGCCGGACGTCGGGCTGGACGACGTGACGAACGGATAGGTGCCGTGGTCGACGTCCAGCATCGTGCCCTGCGAGCCCTCCAGCAGGACCGTCTCGCCCGCCTCCAGGGCCTTGTTCAGCAGCAGGCGGGTGTCGGCGATCCGGTCGGCGAAGCCCTCCACCTGGTTGAGGACCGTGTCGACGACCTGCTCGACGTCCAACGCCTTGCGGTTGTACACCTTCACCAGGATCTGGTTCTTCAGGTCGAGTGCCGCCTCGACCTTCTGCCGGAAGATCTTCTCGTCCAGCACGTCCTGGAACCGCACGCCGACGCGGGCGATCTTGTCCTGGTAGCAGGGCCCGATGCCGCGGCCGGTGGTGCCGATCTTCGACTTGCCCAGGTACCGCTCGGTGACTTTGTCGATCGCCACGTGGTAGGGCATGATCAGGTGCGCGTCGGCGGAGATCATCAGGCCCGACGTGTCGATGCCGCGCTCCTCCAGGCCGCCCAGTTCGTCGAGCAGCGCACCCGGGTCGACCACCACGCCGTTGCCGATGACGTTCGTCACGCCGGGCGAGAGAATGCCCGACGGCAACAGGTGCAGGGCGAAGTGCTGGCCGTCCGGCAGGACCACGGTGTGCCCCGCGTTGTTGCCGCCCTGGTAGCGGACCACCCACTGGACACGACCGCCGAGCAGGTCGGTGGCCTTGCCCTTCCCCTCGTCACCCCACTGGGCGCCGATGACCACGATGGCCGGCATGTGACACTCCCGGATGGACTGGACGACGATGGCGGTTGCCCGATGGGGGCAGGTGCGCAGCACGAGAGTAGACCAGGAGTTCATGGTGGAAGCGATGGTGCTGGCCTGCGGGCGCGGCGAGGGCGTCGCCGCGTCGCCGGTGCTGGCCGGCAGGTCCGGGGTCACGGTCCACAAACTGCCGTCCCGGCCCGGGAAGGACGACGTCGACGACCTGCTCGGCGACGCGGAGCGGATCGTGGTGGTGGGCGAGGACGCGGATTTCGCCGCCGTGGTGGTCCGCCTGCTGCGCACCGAACGCCTGGCCGACGTACCGGTCGGGTTCGTGCCGGTGGAACGCGACTCGGACGTGGCGATCACGTGGGACCTGCCCGAGGACACCGGGCGCGCGCTGGACGTGGCGCTCACCGCGGACGCCGACCGGGTGCCGTTGATCAGGGACGACAACGGCGGCGTCCTGGTCGGTCTCGGCGAGATCGGCCCGCTGCGCGGCGTCGCCTACTGCGACGACACCCGGGTGCTGCGCGGCCCGGCCAGGCGCATCCGCGTCACGCCCTACACCGGTGGCATCGAGGTCACGGTGGCGCACCGCGGCTTCTTCAACCGCAGGGCGCGCACCACGCAGGGCCGGGCGTTCGAACTGGGGTGCCTGCCGACGCGGGTGGTCAAGGACGGCGTGGTGCACGACCGCCCGGTGAAGAAGTGGCACTGGTACCGGCACACCGAGGACCTGCGGCTGATCCGCGGCCTGGGCTGAAGCCGCGTCAGGCCAGGCCCAGTTCGGTGGCGGCCGCCGGGTCGGAGTCGGCCAGGAACTGGCTGCACCGCTCGTACTCCTCGGTGTCGCCGATCTCCCGCGCCGCCTTGGCGAGCGCGGCCAGCGCGCGCAGGAACCCCTGGTTGGGCACGTGGCTCCACGGCACCGGGCCGTAGCCCTTCCAGCCCGAGCGGCGCAACTGGTCCAGACCACGGTGGTAGCCGGTGCGGGCGTACGCGTAGGCCATGACCGGTTCCCCCGCGGCGAGCGCGCGTTCGGCCAGTGCCGCCCACGCGGCGCTGAAGTCGGGGTAGGTGGCGGCCAGCTTCGTCGGGTCGGTGCCCGCTTCCAGGGCGGCCTGGGCCTCCGGCCGGGCGGCCAGCAGGGTCGGCTGCGGACCTTCGAGCAGGTTGTCGAACGACGTCATGCCGCCATCCTGCCGCACGCCGGTGGTCAGCCGACCACCGACAGCACGATCCCGGACAGTGCCAGCAACATGGCGGTGACGAGCACGGCGGCGATGACACGCTTCGGCAACACGGCGCCCCACACTGCCGTCGACCCCCGCCCGACACAAGCGACACCACCCCATCGAACGACCCCCGACCGGGCGCACCACCGGCAGGCACGCGACGGCCCGGCAGGCACGCGACGGCCCGGCGGCCGCGTCGTGGACCGCCGGGCCGCCGGGCCTGTCGGGGAGACGTCAGCCGGCGAGCATCCGGCCGGTCGACTTCAGGTCCTCGCACGCCTTCGCCACGCGGGTGGCCATGGCCTGCTCGGCGGCCTTCAGGTACGTCCGCGGGTCGTAGGTCTTCTTGTTGCCGACCTCACCGTCGACCTTCAGCACACCGTCGTAGTTGCTGAACATGTGGCCGGCGATCGGGCGGGTGAACGCGTACTGCGTGTCGGTGTCCACGTTCATCTTCACAACGCCGTACGAGACGGCCTCGTGGATCTCCTCCAGCAGCGAGCCGGAACCGCCGTGGAACACCAGGTCCAGTGGCTTGCTGCCGGCCGCGAGGCCGAGCTTCTCGGCGACGACGTCCTGGCCCTGCTTGAGGATCTCCGGGCGCAGCTTCACGTTGCCCGGCTTGTACACGCCGTGCACGTTGCCGAACGTGGCGGCGAGCAGGTAGCGGCCCTTCTCGCCGGAGCCCAGCGCGTCGACCGTCTTCAGGTAGTCCTCCGGCGTCGTGTAGAGCTTCTCGTTGATCTCGTTGGCGACACCGTCCTCCTCGCCGCCGACGACGCCGACCTCGATCTCCAGGATCACCTGCGCCTTGGCGGCGATGTCCAGCAGCTCGGCGGCGATCTTCAGGTTCTCGTCCAGCGGCACGGCCGAGCCGTCCCACATGTGCGACTGGAACAGCGGCCGGCCACCCGCGGCGACGCGCTCCTGGCTGATGGCCAGCAGCGGGCGGACGTAGGAGTCCAGCTTGTCCTTGGGGCAGTGGTCGGTGTGCAGCGCGACGTTCACCGGGTACTTCTCGGCGACCACGTGCGCGAACTCGGCCAGCGCCGTCGCACCGGTGACCATGTCCTTGACCTTGGTGCCGGACGCGAACTCGGCACCGCCGGTGGAGACCTGGATGATCCCGTCACTCTCCGCTTCGGCGAACCCGCGCAGCGCGGCGTTGAGCGTCTCCGAGGAGGTCACGTTGATGGCGGGGTAGGCGAAGCCGTTCGCCTTGGCCCTGTCCAGCATCTCGTTGTAGACCTCAGGGCTTGCGATGGGCATCGGTCGGTCCTCCTGGTCAACGATGCTTCAAGGTTTGTCCAGGGCACATCGTATTGGGCAGCCCGGTGCGCCCGGCGGGTCACCCGAATCTCGTAATCCATCCGGCCGGAAGTAGCGCTCAGTAACCGGCGGACAACCCCTGGCGCAATCCACTGTGATCGAGTTAACGTGTGATTATGGCGATTGCGCGACTCAACGGTGAGGTCATCGCGGAGAGCTCCGAGACCGTGATCCTCGAAGGGCACCAGTACTTCCCCGCCCAGTCGGTACGGGTGGAACTGTTCCGGCCGACCAGCGTGCGGGACGATCGGCCCTACTACTCGGTCATGGTGCGTGGCCGGTCCACTCCGGACTGTGCGTGTTATGTGACCGGCCCCGCGGTGCCCGATCCGCGGATCGCCGAACACGTCGAGTTCTTCGGCCCGGTAGTGGTCGAGGACTGAGGCGACCCGACAGGACTGACGCGACACCCACGCGACCCCGGGGCCATGCGGCTCCGGGGTCGCCTGTTGCGGCGACCTGTTACCCGAAGTCCGACCGACCGGTAGCTTACTGGCGGTAAGAAGCGTTATGGTGCGGTCATGAGGCCGTGGGAGCAGTTCCGGCGCAGGCGCCGGATCGCGGGCAAGGTGGTGCTGGTCACCGGTGCCGCCCGGGGTATCGGCGCGGGTGTGGCACGGCGCCTGGCCGACGAGGGCGCGATCCTCGCGCTGGTCGGCCTGGAGGGCGACGAGCTGCGGAAGGTCGCCGCCGGGTGCGGCCCGGAGGCCACCGCGTGGGAGGCCGACGTCACCGACTGGGAAGCGCTGCGCAAGGCCGTCACCGGGATCGTGGCGCGCTACGGCCGGATCGACGTGGTGATCGCCAACGCGGGCATCGCGGCCGCCGGGTTCATCCGGTCGATCGACCCGGCCGCGTTCGAGCGGGTCATCGAGGTGGACCTGCTCGGCGTGTGGCGCACGGTCCGGACGTGCCTGCCGTTCCTGATCGAGTCGAAGGGCTACTGCCTGGTCGTCTCGTCGATGGCGGCCGTCGTGCACATCCCGGGCAACGCCCCGTACAACGCGGCGAAGGCCGGTGTCGAGGCGTTCGCCAACACGCTGCGGGCCGAGGTCAAGCACCTGGGCGTCGACGTCGGCGTCGCACACCCGACGTGGATCTCGACCGACATGGTGAACAGTGCCGACGAGCACCCGGTGTTCGGCCCGCTGCGCCGGACCATGCCCACGGCCGTCGGCCGGACCTACCCGCTGGCCGTGGCCGTCGACGCGTTCGACGCCGGCATCGCCCGCCGGGCCAGGGCCATCCACATTCCGGCGACGCTGGTGCTGGTCAAGGCGATCCGGGCGCTGATGCCGCGGCTGGTGGAACGCGGTGCCCGCCGGATCGTGCCGAACGCGGACACGGCGGCGCTGGCCGACGTCGCCGAGCGCGGTCCCGAGGCGTCCGCGCCGGTCGGGCCGGGCGGTGCGGCGGCCATGCGGCGGGCCGAGTAGAACCCGTCTCACCGGAACCGACATTTCCGCCGGATGGCCGGGGTCGCCCGCGCACGGTCACCCGGTACGGTTTCCGGGTGGGAGGGGACGTGGCCGAACACAGTGACGGACAGCCGGTGTCCAGCGTCGAACGGACGCTGGGCCATCTGCGGGCGATCGACACCGGTTCCAGTACCGAGTCCGTCGCGCCGATGACGTTGGAGGACCTGTACCGCACGCACCGCATGCGGCTGGTCCGGCTCGCCATGCTGCTGGTCGACGAACCGGCGACCGCGGAGGACGTGGTGCAGGAGGCGTTCGCCGGGCTGCACCGCAACTGGGGCGGTCTGCGGGACGCGGCCGCCGCCATCGGTTACCTGCGCACCGCCGTGGTCAACGGTTCCCGCAGCGTGCTGCGCAGGCGCAAGACGGCCCGCGACTACACCCCGCCGCACGTGGCGAACGCGCGGTCCGCCGAGAGCCTGGCCATGCTCACGGCCGAGCACCAGGCCGTGGTCAGCGCGCTGTCCCAGTTGCCGCCCCGGCAGCGGGAGGTGCTGGTGCTGCGGTACTACGGCAACCTCACCGAGGCCGAGATCGCGGAGGCGGCCGGCATCTCGAAGGGCACGGTCAAGTCGACCGCGAGCCGCGCGCTGGAGGCGCTGCAGAAGATCATGGCCGGCACCCCCTGACCGGGTGTCACCGAGCGTGATTGCTTGATTGGTCTGGACCAGACCGGTCCGGATGGCGCAAGATCTGTGCCGTGGCGCAGTTGCTTGCCGTCGACGTCGGCGGTACCGAGATCAAGGCCGCCCTGCTCGACGACGTGGACGGCCACCTGGCCGTCCGCTCCCGGGCCAGACGCGCCACTCCGCGCGGCACCGACGGCACCGGCACGGCGCGCGCCGTGGTGGCCGCCGTCGCCGAACTGGCCACCGAGTTCGGCGCCGACCAGGCGCTTTCCGCCGTCGGAACCGTGGTACCCGGTGTCGTGCACGACGGGATCGGCGTCTATTCGGCCAACCTGGGCTGGCGGGACTTCCCCTTCGCCGCGGCGCTGTCCGACGCCGTCGGACTGCCCGTGGCGTTCGGCCACGACGTGGCAGCGGGCGGCCTGGCCGAACAGCGGATGGGCGCGGCCCGCGGATCCCGGGACGTGGTCGTGATGCCGATCGGAACGGGCATCGCGGCGGCGCTGATCATGGACGGCGAACTGCGCACCAGCGGCGGCTACGCCGGTGAGATCGGCCACGTCGACGTCGGTCACGGGCAGCCGTGCGGCTGCGGACAGACCGGCTGCCTGGAGGCCATGGCGTCCTCGGCGGCGATCGCCAGGAACTACTCGGCACGGGTCGGCCGGCACGTGCCCGGCGCCGCCGAGGTGCTGACCGCGGTGGCCGACGGCGACCCGGTGGCGGCCCAGGTGTGGGACGCTGCACTGGACGCGCTGGCCAGGGGGATCCGGGTGCTGGCCACACTGGTCGGGCCGGAGGTCGTCGTGCTGGGCGGCGGGCTGGCGATGGCCGGTGACCTGCTGCTCGGCCCGGTGGCACAGCGCCTCGCCGACCTGATGACGTTCCAGCGGATGCCGGAGCTGCGGCTGGCCGAACTGGGCGACGAAGCGGGCGCGCTGGGCGCCGGCCTGCTCGCCCTCGACGCGATCAAGGGGGCACAGTGACCACGACATCGACTCCGACGCTGCTGCGCGGCGGCCGCATCGTCACCGAGGAGACCGTGCTCGACGACGGCTGGCTGATCGTCCGGGACGGCGTGATCGAACAGGTCGGCATCGGCGAACCGGCCACCGGCCACGACGTGGTGGACCTGGCGGGTGCGTGGGTGCTGCCCGGTTTCGTCGACATCCACTGCCACGGCGGCGGTGGCGCCTCCTACACCGAGACCGACCCGGAACGCCTGGCGACGGCCGTCGCGGCACACCGCAGGCACGGCACCACGACCACCATGGCCAGCCTGGTGTCCTGCCCGATCCCGACCCTGGCCGACCAGGTGGCCGCGCTGCGCGAACTGGTGGCGGACGGCCTGTTCACCGGCATCCACCTGGAGGGCCCGTTCATCTCGGCGGCGCGCTGTGGTGCACACGACCCGAACGTGCTGATGGCGCCGGACCGGGAGTCGGTGGAGACACTGCTGGCCGTCGGCCGGGGTGCCATCCGCATGGTGACGCTGGCCCCCGAACTGGACGGCGGTGTGGAGGCGGTGCGCCGCTTCACCGACGCCGGCGTGATCGTCGCGATCGGCCACACCGACGCCACCCTGGCGCAGGTGCTGCCGGCCGTGGACGCGGGCGCGACGGTGGCGACGCACCTGTTCAACGGCATGCGCCCGCTGCACCACCGGGAACCGGGGCCGATCGGCGCGCTGCTGGACGACGAGCGGGTCACCGTCGAGCTGATCTGCGACCTGGTCCACCTGCACCCGACCGTGGTGCGCATCGCGGCCCGGCACGCGGGCGCGGGGCGGACCGTCCTGGTGACCGACGCGATGGCGGCGGCGGGCGTGGGCGACGGCGTCTACTCGGTGGGCGCGCTGCGGGTCACGGTCCGTGACGGCGTGCCGACGCTGGACGGCGGCGGTTCCCTGGCGGCCAGCACGCTCACGCTGGACGCCGCCGTGCGCAACTTCGTCCACTCGTGCGGCATGACGATGGTCGAGGCCGCCCGCGCCGTGTCCGGCCGGCCCGCCGAACTGCTCGGCCAGGCCGGGAAGATCGGCACGCTGGCCCCCGGGGCGTTCGCCGACCTCGTGGTCATGGACGACGGCCTGCACACCAGCCGCGTCATGCGCCGCGGTTCGTGGGTGGAGTGAACCGGATTGGGCTAACGTCTGGGGTGTGAGCACACCGGACCCGGAGCGGCTGCTGGCCGAGGCGCTGCGCGCCCAGGCGGTGCAGCACCCGATGCCCGATCCGGCGCGACCGGCCGGTCCGGGTTCGTCCGACGTGGGGCTGCGGCTGTTCTCCGACTCGCCGTACGGCCTGCTCTCCGGCCAGGACAGCGTCTACTCGATCGAGCCGCCGCCCGCGCCGCGCGACACGCCCCACACGACCCGGATGACGGCCGCCCGGCCGCTGTCGGTGTGGTGGATCGTGCTGCTCGCGGTGCTCCTCGGACTGGCCGCGGGCGCCGTCGTCGGACTGGTCAGCGTGCTCTAAGCCGGCTCCAACAACGCCCCTGTACCGTTGCGACGTGACGCCGCACACCGCCATCACCACCACGGTCGCGCTGGGTCCGCAGTGGCTCGACCCGAACTACCTGGTCAGCGCCATGGGCGCCTGGGTGATCCCGATCGTCGCGCTCATCATCTTCGCGGAGTGCGGCATTCTCATCGGTTTCCTGCTGCCGGGTGACTCGCTGCTGTTCCCGCTGGGCCTGTTCATCGCCCATGGCTCGGTGGCCACCCCGCTGTGGCTGGCGTGCGTGGTGATGAGCGTCTGTGCCGTGCTGGGCAACGTCGTGGGCTACTTCGTCGGCTACGCGATCGGCCCGAAGCTGTTCAGCAAGCCCGACTCGAAGCTGTTCAAACGCGAGTACGTGGACCGCACGCACGTGTTCTTCGAGCGGTACGGCTCGCGCGCGATCTTCCTGGCCCGGTTCGTGCCGATCGTGCGGACGTTCATCACGGCCGTGGCCGGCGTGGGCCGGATGGAGCGCGGGAAGTACTTCGGCGTCAGCCTGGTCGGCGGCATCGTGTGGGCGTCGGGCGTGCTGGTCGCCGGCTACTTCCTCGGGCAGATCGCGTTCATCAGCGGCCACATCGACCTGATCCTGGTGCTGATCGTGCTGGTGTCGGTGATCCCGATGGTGATCGAGTGGGCACGGCACCGCAGGCAGGCGCGGCTGGCGGCCGCCGAGGCCAACGCGACCACGCAGGTCATGACTCCGATTCGGCCATCGGGAACATCGAACCGGGATTGAACAGGTTGCCCGGGTCCAGGGCGGCCTTGATCGTGCGGTGCACGCGCATGCCGACCGGCCCGATCTCGGTGGCCAGCCACTCCCGCTTGATCTTGCCGACGCCGTGCTCCCCGGTGACCGTGCCACCGAGGCCGAGACCGACGGCGAGGATCTCGTCGAACGCCCGGCGCGCCCGCGCGAACTCGTCGGCGGACTGCGGGTCGTAGACGATCGTCGGGTGCATGTTGCCGTCGCCCGCGTGGCCGACCACGGCGATCCGCAGGCCGACCTCCTTGCTGATCCGCTCGCACCCGGCGATCAGCTCCGCGATCCGCGTCCTGGGCACGCACACGTCGTCGGTGAGCCAGGTGCCGTAGTACTCCAGCGCCGTCAGCACGACCCGCCTGGCCTGCAACAGCATTCGGCCCTCGTTCAGGTCGCTGGTGGCGTAGGTCATGGAGGCGCCGGTGTCCTCGCAGATCCGCTCGATCATGCCGAGTTCCCGGGTGGCGGCCTCGCCGCCGGAGTCGGACTGGCAGATCAGCAGCGCCGTGCAGCCGCCCTCCGGGCCGACCTGCGTCTTGAGGTACGCCTCGGCGGCCTCGATCGACGAGGCGTCCATGATCTCCATCAGGGACGGCACGACGCCCTCGCGGACCACCCGGCTGACGGCGGCGCCCGCGGACTCGGTGTCGTCGAACGCGGCGACCAGCGTGGCGGGCGCCTGGGGCAGCGGCCGCAGTGCCAGCGTGGCGCTGGTGATGACGCCGAGCGTGCCCTCGCTGCCGATGAACAGTTTGGTCAGGTCGTAGCCCGCGACGCCCTTCACGGTCCGCCGCCCGGTGCGCAGCAGCTCACCGTCGGCGAGCACGACCTCCAATCCCAGCACGGAGTCCGTGGTCACGCCGTACTTCACGCAGCACAGGCCGCCCGCGTTGGTGGACAGGTTGCCGCCGATCGTGCACCAGTCGTAGCTGGACGGGTCCGGCGGGTAGAACAGGCCGTGCTTCTCCACCGCGTTGCGGAAGTCCAGATTGACCACACCGGGCTGGACGACGGCCAGCCGGTTGTCCGCGTCGATCTCCAGGATCTCGTTCATCCTGGTCATGACCAGCACGACGCAGCCGTCGATGGCGTTGGCGGCACCGGACAGGCCGCTGCCCGCACCGCGCGGCACGATCGGCACCCCGGCGGCGGCGCACGCCCGCACCACCGTCTGGACCTGTTCCCGGTTGCGGGGCAGGACCACGGCCAGCGGTGATCCGTGCGGGGCCAACGGCATCATGTCCCGGCTGTAGCTGTCGGCCACCGACGGGTCGATGATCACGGCGTCCGAGCCGAGTTCCGCGCGCAGTTGCTCGGTGAGACCAGTCACGGCATCGACGCTAGTCCGCGCCGAGGCGGGATGCGAACAACTGCGCGATGTGCTCCCCGTCGCGGGCGGCCAGCTCACGCAGCTGCGTGCGGCAGGAGAAACCGTCGGCGAGCAGCCGGGTCCCGTCCGCGGCGGCCCGGACGGCCGGCAGCAGCGCGGTCTCGGCGACGGCCACGGACACGTCGTAGTGCCCGCGCTCGGCACCGAAGTTGCCGGCCAGGCCGCAGCAGCCACCCACGGCGTCCACCGTGGCGCCGGCGCGGGTGAGCAGTTCGCGGTCGGCCGACCAGCCGAGCACGGCGTGCTGGTGGCAGTGCGGCTGGGCGAGCGTGTGCACACCGGCCAGCGACGGCGGAGTCCACTGCGGACGGTCGCGCAGCACCTCGGCGAGCGTGCGCACGGCACCCGCGACGGCCGCGACACCGGGCCGGTCGCCGAGCAGGTCCTCGGCGTCGCCGCGGAACACGGCCGTGCACGAGGGTTCCAGGCCCACGATCGGCACCCGTTCGGCCGCGTACGGCGCCAGCCGGTCGACGCTGCGCCCGAGCACCCGCCGCGCCCGGTCCAGCTGTCCGGTGGAGATCCACGTCAGGCCGCAGCACAGCGGCCGGTCCGGGATCCGCACGGCGAAACCGGCGTCCTCCAGGACGCGCACGGCCGCGATGCCGACGTCGGGCGTGAACAGGTCGGTGAAGGTGTCGACCCACAGCAGCACCGGGTCGCCCGTGCCGGCCGGGCGCCCGGCGAACCAGGACCGGAACGTGCGCGGCGCCAGCGTCGGCAGCGCGCGGCGCTCGTCCACGCCGGCCAGCCGCTTGCCCAGCGTCGCCGGGCCGCGCGCGGACAGCAGCTGGTTGGCGAGCTTCGGCGCCTTCGCCGCGGCCCTGGCCCACACCGGCAGCCAGCCCAGCGCGTAGTGCGACATCGGGCGCAGCCGCCCGCGGTAGGTCTGGTGCAGCACCTCCGCCTTGTACGTGGCCATGTCGACGCCGGTCGGGCAGTCGCTGCGGCAGCCCTTGCAGGACAGGCAGAGATCTAGCGCCTCGTGCACCTCCGGTGACCGCCACCGGTCCCGCACCAGGCCGCCGTTGGCCATCTCCTGCAGCACCCGGGCGCGGCCGCGGGTGCTGTCCTTCTCGTCACCGGTGGCCAGGTACGACGGGCACATCACGCCGCCGGACGCCGTGGTGTCCGCCCGGCACTTGGCAACGCCGGTGCAGCGGTGCACGGCGGCCGTGAAGTCCCCGGCGTCGTCGGCGAACCCGAACGCCAGGTTCCGGCGCAACGGCATGGCCGAGGGAAGCCGCAGGTCGGCGTCCACCGGTTTCGGGCGCACCAGCACCCCGGGGTTGAGCACGTCGTCCGGGTCGAACACGGCCTTGACGGCGGCGAACGCGTCCAGCGCCGTCTGCGAGTACATCAGCGGCAGCAGCGCGCCGCGCGCCC
>DASZXM010000979.1:0-4956 GCA_035546415.1 Pseudonocardiaceae bacterium | reverse complement strand
GGTCAGCAGCCCCGCGGTCACACCGATGCCGACGCCGGCGACGACGTCGGACGGGTAGTGCGCGCCGGTCGCCACCCGGGAGGCCGCCACTCCGGCCGCGACCAGCGCGATCGGCGCGCCGAGCAGCGGATACTCCATGGTGACGCCGGCGGCGAACGCGGCGGCGGACGCGGAGTGCCCGGACGGGAACGACGTGGTGCGCGGGATCACGTGCAACTGCCGGATCAGCGGGGTGAGGTCGACGGCCGGCCGGACCCGTCCGGTGAGCTGCTTGCCGACGATGTTGACGGTCGGACTGGCCAGGGAGAGTGCGACGACCCCGCGGAGCGCGGCACGGCGCGCGCGGCGACTGCCGGTCAGGCCGAGCGCGGTGGCCACGCCGAACCACAGAAGGCCGTGGTTGGCGGCCCGGCCGAGTGTGGGGAGGACCCGGTCCAGGAGCACGGAGTCGGTGCTCGCCACCCGGGCCATCAGCGCGCGATCAGCAGCACCGATCCAGGATTTCCGCCGCATGGCGTCAGCCTAGAAAAACGCGAGGGGAAGCGCGCGTCAAACCGGCCATGACCTGCGCACGCGAACCGGACCGGAGACCGGGGCAGTTGCGGCACCAACGCGCAGCGCGCTCAGCCGGTGCGCCGAGCCCCGCGGCGGGCCAGTTCGTCCTCCGGGACGCCTCGACCGCGCCGACGGCTGCGACACCCCGCAAACCACCGCGCGGACACCCTCAGCCGGTGCGGCGGGCCATTCGTTTCCTCCGGGACCACCTCGACCGCGCCAGCGGTCGCGCCATCCGCGAATCAATGCGCAGACGCATTCAGCCCGTGCGACGAGCCCTGCGGTGGCGGGCCAGTTCGTCCTCCGGGACCATCTCGATCGCGCCTCCGTCGGCGCGTTCGGCCGGGAACTCGTGGATCGTGCCGCTGATCTCGCGCATCGCGCCGCTCACCGCGATGCCGAACACGCCCTGACCGCCCTGCAGCAGGTCGACGACCTCTTCCGGGGACGTGCACTCGTACACCGTCGTACCGTCCGAGAACAGCGTGATGCGGGCCAGGTCGGCCACACCGCGGCGGCGCAGGTGGTCGACGGCCACGCGGATGTTCTGCAGGGAGACACCGGTGTCGAGCAGGCGTTTCACGACCTTGAGGACCAGGATGTCCTTGAACGAGTACAGGCGTTGCGAGCCGGAACCGTGCGCCGTGCGGATGGACGGTGCCACCAGGCCGGTGCGGGCCCAGTAGTCGAGTTGGCGGTACGTGATGCCGGCGATCTGGCAGGCGGCGGCGCCTCGGTAGCCGACCAGTTCGTCGGGCAGCGAGGCGTCCGGGAACAGTGCGGCCTGCTCGCCCTGCTCGGCAGTACTACTGCCGGCCTGGTCAGGCATATCGTGCACCACGCCTGCCTCCCCTCGTCCGGTCCGTTCGGGACCGGTGGACGCGACCGGCCCTCCCCCGGATGGGGAGGCAGGGCACGCCCCCACGACGGGGGCCGCGCTCGAAGCGGCACCGTCGTGTTGCGGTGACTTCGACGGTAGGACCGGCCGGCGAGCCGGTCAACGCGACGCGCGGATGGACGCCGAGCAACCCGACTTGGGTTGTCCTTGGGGCAGCCGTCACACCGTCTTGGAGTCGCCTGTGCGCACCGCTGCTGCCCCCGGAATCAGGTGTCGGCGCCCCTAAAATCCTCCGGTGAGACCGAGTCCAGGAACTCCCGGAACTTCTCGACCTCGTCCTCCTGCTCGTCGGGGATGATGAGACCCGCCTCGGCGAGCACGGCCTCCTCCGCGTGGATGGGCACGCCGACCCGCAGCGCGAGCGCGACCGAGTCGCTCGGCCGGGCCGACACCCGGACGTCGCCGTCGAACACGAGTTCGGCGTAGAACGTGCCTTCCTGCAGGTCGGTGATGCGGACCTGTTCCAACTCGCGGCCCAGGGCGGTGATGATCTCCTTGAGCAGGTCGTGGGTCAGCGGACGGGGAGGACGGACACCCTGCTGTTCCAGGGCGATGGCGGTGGCCTCGACCGAGCCGATCCAGATCGGCAGGTAACGGTCACCCTCGGTTTCGCGGAGCAGCAGGATCGGTTGGTTGGCCGGCAGTTCGACTCGGACGCCGACGACACGCATCTCGCTCATCGATATCCTCGCTTCGGTCCGGGCGCCGTAGAGGCCTGCGCACTGGTTCGCTCGCGTCGCTGCATCACGGGTATCGCCTCCTCAGCTCCGCAACCATGCTGTGCCCCGCAACCGCGAGGACCATTCATCCCCAGCTGACGCTGTCTCCCTCGACGCTACCCGCCGGACGCTACCAACGCTCGCCCCTCTTGAGATGATCATGGTCACGATTCGCATCTACAGACACCACGATGACCGATAAGGTGGTGGGTTCTCAACCTCCCGTGGCAGCCCGCAACCCAGCCTTGACCAAGAGGGTGTGCAGCGTGACGGACAGCGCGGCGAGTTCACGGCGCATGTCCTCCGCCCGGGCGCGGGTCGCGGGGTCCCGGTGCCGGTGCAGCGGAGCCACGATCTGGGAGAGCAGGCCGACTTCGCGGTCGGCGGACGCACGGAACGCCCGCAGATGGCGGGGCTCGATGCCGAAGTCGGTCATGGCACGCGCGGTGGATGTGACGACGGCGGCGTCCGAGTCGTAGCGGCCGGTCTCGTCCGGCCGGATCAGACCGTACTGTTCCAGTTCGGCAACGAGATGCGCGTCGGCACCGGTGTGCGCGAGCAGTTCGGTGTGGGTGAACCACACGTCGGAGTCGGTGCCGGCGTCGAAGTCGTCCGGTGTGGGCAGGCCGGGGACCGCGACCAGCGCCCGCTGTGGCGGGGCCGGCGCGCGGTCGGCAGCGTCCAACTGCTCCCGGATGACCTTCAGCGGCAGGTAGTGGTCCCGTTGTGCCGCCAGCACGAACCGCAGCCGCTCCACGTCGGCGGCGGTGAACTGCCGGTACCCGGACTCGGTCCGCGCGGGGCGGATCAGCCCTTCGGCTTCCAGGAACCGGATCTTCGAGATCGTGACGTCGGGGAACTCGGGGCGAAGCTGGGTCAACACCGCCCCGATGCTCAACCCGTCACGAGGTGGCCGCGCGGCAGCGGTCACCGCGCCCCCTGGCCCCCGGATGCCGGACCGGTGAGGAACACCAGACGGAACTTGCCGATCTGCACCTCGTCGCCGTTGGCCAGTACCGCCTGGTCGACCGGTTCGCGGTTGACGTACGTGCCGTTCAGGCTGCCCACGTCGATCACGACGAACTCGCCGCCCTCACGGCGGAACTCGGCATGCCGGCGGGACACCGTGACGTCATCGAGGAAGATGTCGCTGTCCGGGTGGCGGCCCGCGCTGGTCGTGTCCCGATCCAGCAAGAACCGGGAACCCGCGTTCGGCCCCCGCTTGACCACGAGCAGAGCGGAACCGACCGGCAGAGCGTCAACACCGGCGACCGCCGGTTCGCTCGCCGGCGCCTCAGCCTGCGCACCCTCGACATCGGCCAAGAAGTCCGCCCGAAAAACCGACGTAGACTCCGCGGCCTGCTCCGGCGGAACGCCGGGCCCGTCGTTCGTGCTCACCTGCGCTCTCCTCCTGCTGCTGGATTCCTGGTGACCGTCCCAACGTACCGTGCCCGACCTCTTACGATGGCGCAGGCTCCCCAGTAGGAGCCGCAGACGTCGAAAGATCGTCGTCACCCCTGTTCCGTGAGCTTCTGGTACGCCTCGGCGTCCAGCAGTCCGTCGAGCGAGTCGGGGTCCGAAACGCGGATGTCGATCATCCAGCCCTCGCCGTACGGGTCCGAGTTGACCAGTTCCGCTTGCGAGTCAAGGTTTTCGTTCCGCGCCACGATCTCGCCGTCGAGCGGGGCGTAGATGTCGGACACGCTCTTGGTCGACTCGACCTCACCGATGGCCTGGCCGGCGGTCACCGTCTCGCCCGGCTCCGGGAGCTGGACGAACACGACATCACCGAGCTGTTCCTGGGCGTAGTCGGTGATACCGACGCGCACCGTGTCATCGCTGGTGCGGGCCACCCATTCATGCTCCTGGGTGTATTTCAGCTCCTCGGGCACCACCTTCGGGCTTCCCTTCTGCTCCTGGCCGTCGAACGGTCGTCGACGGCAAACCTATCCAACCGGCCGTGTACCCGGGTCCCGGGGACGCCGAACGGTGATCACGACCTGCGCGACGTAGAGGGCACCGGTCCACACGTAGAGGACGGTCCCCCAGGCGGTGAAGGCGTACCCGATCGGCCGAGCGACCCCGGCCACGGTGGAACCGCCCTGTGCCAGTAGCAGCAGCGGAAACGCGTACAGGAGCGCGAAGGTGGCCGCCTTGCCCACGTAGTGCACGGCAGGCGGCGCGTACCCGGCCCGCCGCAGGAGCGGCAGGCACAGGCCGACGACGACGTCCTTGCCGATCAGCGCGACGGCCAGCCACCAGGGCACGATGTCCCGGATCACGAAGGCGACCACGGTGGCGACGATGTAGAGCCGGTCGGCGGCCGGGTCCAGCAGCGCTCCCAGCCGGCTGGCCTGGTTGAGCCACCGGGCGAGCTTGCCGTCCAGCCAGTCGCTGACGCCACTGGCGGCCAGCACGACCAGCGCCCACAGGTCGGCCCTGGGCCCCAGCAGCAGCCACAGGAACAGCGGGACACCGAGCAGCCGCAGCACGCTCAGCGCGTTGGGCAGGGTGAACACCCGGTCCGGCGGCCGCGCGCTGCCCTGTGCACCCACGTCCACGCGCTCCACGGCGGATGCGGAATCTGCCTCTGCCACGCGCACAGGGTGCCATACCGGAGCCAGGACCTGCGCGGACAGCCACCGCGAAGGAGCGCCCGGCTCGGATCGGACGGCGCCGGACGAGGCGACGGCGAACGAGGAGGCGACACCCGGACCGGGGGCGACGGCGAGCGGGGCGACGCCGGACGGTCGCCAGGGCGCCGACACCACGCACCACGTCCCG